>JAOTSI010000084.1 GCA_029865005.1 Desulfobulbaceae bacterium | reverse complement strand
GCCGTCCGTGCTTGCCAAGTTGTGCGCTGTGGAAACTGCTATGCCGAAGAGCATGATGGCGATGGCATCGGTCGCTGCAACTACGGCCATCAGGGTGGAGGTCATGGGGCCTCGGGCGCCGAGTTCACGAACCACATGCAGGGTGGTGGCAGGTGCGGTGGCCACGGAAATAGCTCCCAAAAGCAGAGAGAGAATGAGCTGATGCCGGGTTATTGTTTCTGCATCGGAAAAGAGCCAGGTCATCTGCAGGATGACTAGCATGACCAGGGTAAAGCCGATCACTGCCTGAAAGGTGGTAATATAGGCAACATCGCGGCCCATACCGTCAAGACGGCGCAGCTCCACATGTTCGCCAATGCCGAAAGCGATCAGCATCAGGGCGATACTGGTAAAGTGGTCCAGCTGATGGCCCAGCAGGTCAACAGTAATAATGCCTAGGCCGGATTCGCCCAAAAGTAGCCCGGCGAGAATGAAACCAGTTACCGAAGGCAGGCGCAGCATTTGAGCAAATTTGGCAATAGCAAGCCCGGTTCCGAGCAGAACAGCTATGCCGAACGTGGCGTCATGTATCATTTTTTTGAAAAATCATCTTGTATTCTTCCGGGTAATGCTTCTTCATGCAGATCGGACAGACAGTATGACTGAAATCAACACCGGAATGTTTGTGGATATAAGCTTCGATCTGCTCGTAATAACCCTCATCATTTCTGATATTTTTACAAAATGAACAGATCGGGAGGATCCCGCGCAATACTTTGATCTCTGAGAGAGCCGATTGTAATTCGTTAATCAGTTTTTCACGTTCCTTTTCGATCTTTTTTCGTTCGCTTATATTAGTTGCGACCTGTATTCGAGCAGTGCGTCCGTCCACCCACTGTATGCCTTGGTCACGGCATTCGTACCATTCACCGTTTCTGCGGTTTTGTATTTGCCAGACATGTGCTTCGGGTCGAAGTATGCCGTTCTCGCAAATGCGTTGATACTTGCAGAAAGGGCAGGGGCCTTTTTGCCCTTGAATGGCTTCCCAGCATTTTTTTCCGACAATATTCCCGAAATGTTTTTTAACGTATCTGTTCGTATGAAGTATTTCATAGGTGTCTATATCCGCCACATAAATCATGGCGTCTACGGTATCCAACACTTTTTTCAGGCGTTGACGGGAATTTTTACGTTCTGTAATGTCACGTACTATGGCGAGAAAACAACCGTTTTCTTCTCCGGGCGGCCGCACGAATTGCAGGAGGATTTCAACAGGAATACGAGTACCGTTTTTATGTTGATGCTCTGTCTGGAAGATATCTGATTTTTTGCTGCCGTCATGCAAGGGTTCCAGCAGGTGTCGAAAATCCTTCTCAGTAAATTCTGGTTTGATATCAAGAGGGGTCATGTTGGATAATTCTTCCTGGGTAAAACCTGTTTGATTGACAGCACCCTGGTTGACATAAGAAAATTTCAGCGTATCTGGAGCGAACATAAAAACACAATCCAGGGTTTGATCCAGGGTGAGCTTGAATTGGCTCAGTTTTTTTTCAACCTCCTTACGATGTTCAATTTCTTCTGTGAGTTTATCGCGGGAAACAGTAATGCTTGTGATGCGTTCAACCATTTTGTTCAATGATTGGGCCAGCGAACCAATTTCGTCGTTTAAGGTTATATCTGCTCTGGCATCAAGATTGCCGTTACCTATGAATTCAGCTGTGGCAGCCAGTTCAACGATAGGTTTGGCGATTAACCTGCCCAGAATGAGCGCAACAAGAGCGGTGAACAGGGTAAAGGTAGCACCGAAGAAAAGTATGATGAGGGTGGTATTATGTGTAGCAGCCAATGCCTGTTTTTCATCCAGAGAAATGACAATATGCCAGGATTCTCCTTTATTTCCTTTGAGGTGATCAATTGATGCTTTGCTGCCCCCAAAGCCGATTTTTTTCGATCCCTGCGTCACCGTAACAGGAGAAAAGGTTACGAGCTGATTTTTATCTATGTTTGTAATGGCTGCGCCGCCCTTTATGCCCTTTGTGTCGGTTTGCAATAAAGAGACAATTTGATCCGGCACTTTTGTGGAAAGCGGCGTTATTCCTTCTTCTATGACGATAAGTCCCCCTGTCCGCACAATCATGATTCGTCCTGGATTGCGTTGGGAAAATTTTTGAATGACATCGGTCAATGGTCCTGAAATATTGATATTGCATTTCAGGATGCCGAGTATCTGATCTCCGTTCTTGATAGGGACAACCACGCCCAGAACATAGCCCTGAACACTGGTATCAAAACCTCGATCATCAAGGAAAATTTTTCCGCGCCCATCATGAAAGCTGGCTTGCCACCAGTATTTATGGGCATGAGCAAGGGTGGTCAGTTTGCCTGTGGTGGCAATCATGACGCCATAGGCGTTGGTGAGGAAAATTTCACCGTAATTTCCCGGGAAGAGTTCTTGCTGTTTTTTGAGATACTGTGCAGCAGGGTTAGTCATGCGGGCCTGAATAAAGGGATCATCAGGATTTTTTGTCTTTATCCAGCGTTCATTGCGTTCGGCAATTATGGCCTTACGCTCCGGTTCCTGCAAAGAGGAGAATGCAGTATTGCTTTTGAGTAAAGTTGTCTTGATCAGAGGGGAAGAGGAGAGGGTGAGGGAGATGTTTGTTTTTTCTTTGAGATGAGAGTTGATATGCAGAGCGATTTCGTCCGAGATGTTTTTGAGATTGATTAACTCTCCGGCGATAATTGTGCGGTGGCTCAGGAGTTCGTAGCTTACGGAAAGCAGTACCACCAGCGTCGCACCGAAAGCCATCATGATCAATGATGCTTTATTTTGTATTTTCATGGTGATGTCTGTGGTAGTGTGGTTTTCTCAGATTGCCTCCAGAGCAACATCAATATCCACTTGGCGGTTATCCCGTAGCAGGGTGAGCGTCACGGAATCCCCGACCTTGTATTTTTCTACCGCATCCCGCAGCTGGTTATAGTCTTTGATCCGAACTCCGTTGATTCCGAGGATGATATCACCCAAGATCAAACCGCCCCAGACCTGTTTGGTTCCGCGTAGACCAGCCTTTTCCGCCGAGGAACCGGGAGCCACGTTGAGGATCAGGATGCCTTCCAGGTTCAGCTCCTGGACCACATTTTCCGGGGCAACGCTGATCCCCAGTCCTGGCCGAAACATCTTGCCGTGGCGAATAATCTGCGGCACCACCCGGTTGACCTCATGAACAGGCACTGCAAAACCTATCCCGGAGTTTGCCCCGGACGGGCTGTAGATCATGGTGTTGACCCCGATCAGGCGACCGGCGCTGTCCAGCAGGGGGCCGCCGGAGTTGCCTGGATTAATGGCTGCATCGGTCTGGATGACGTTATGGATGGTGCGGTTGGTCACGGATTTGATTTCCCGCCCCAAAGCACTGACCACCCCGGTGGTCAGGGTTTGATCAAGGCCGAAGGGATTACCGATGGCAAAGACCTTCTGCCCCACCAGCAGGTCTTCGGATTCACCGACCATGATGGGCCGCAGTTTATCCGCAGGTGCGGAGATCCGGAGCACAGCCAGATCGCGGTCCGGTGCAGCCCCGACGAGGGCTGCTTTCCAAGTGGTGTGATCAGCCAGGGTCACCTCGATGCGACCGGCATCGGCAATCACATGGAAATTGGTGACAATACGGCCTTCTTTGTCCCAGATAAATCCGGACCCGGTGCCCTTGGGGATTTCATAGACGTTGAGGGAGAAAATATTGCGTTGCAGCTCAATGGTGGTGATATAGACCACTGAGGGCGAGACCTCCCTGAACACGGCAATGGTGTTTTTTTCATCATCAGCTAGGTCACCCCGGGCCGTGATCGGTTTGGGACCGGCATTGCGATCAAGCCGATTAAACCGAGCGACTTCCGGGTTCAGGGTGTGAAAAAGGAGGTAAAGAACAGCAATAACGATCAACAGCAACGCAAGAGGATTGCCGCCACGGAAAGGAGAACGAAAAGAGCGCATGGTTAAATATTCAGCATATATTTTGCAACGGAAAAGTACAGACTGATACCGAGAACATCGATAGAGGTGGTGATAAAGGGGCCGGTGGCAATGGCCGCATCAATATGAAAACGCTTGAGAAGCATGGGGATGATTGTCCCCAAGCTAGCCGCCATGATCATAACCGAGCAGACCGATATCCCCACCACCACACCGAGATAGGACGGTGTCGCATAGCGAAATGTGGCCATTAGGCCGAGCAGGAGGCCGAACATGACGCCTAAAACGATACCTACCAAGGTTTCCCGACCCACGATCTGGAAGAACTGGGGCATATTGACCCGGCCGGTGGCCATACCCCGGACCACAATGGTACTGGACTGGGTAGCGATATTGCCGCCCATTCCGGCGATGATAGGAATAAAGGAGGCCAAGGCCAGCACCTTCTGCAACTCATGCTGAAAGCCATTAATGATAAACATGGCCGTAATTCCGCCGATCCAGGAGGCGAAGAGCCAAGGAGCGCGGAGGATGATCTTTTGGTGCAGGGGCTTGAGCAGGATCTCATTGTCCTTACCGGCACCAGCCATCTGGAGAAAATCTTCTGTGGCCTCTTCCCGGATAACGTCAATGATATCATCTACAGTAATAATGCCGATCAGCTTAAAGGTTGCATCAACAACCGGGATGGCTAATAGGTTATATTGGGAGACAATATGGGCCACTTCTCCCTGATCCATATCCGTGGTCACGGAGATGACCCGTGGGTTCATGATGTTTTTCAGCTGCCGATGCATGGGATGCAGGAGCAATTCTCGCAGGGAGAGCACCCCGGTTAGGTGGCCGTCACCGTGGGTGATATAGAGATAAAAGACCATCTCCTTATCTTCGCTCCGCTTCTGGACCTTGGTGATGGCTTCTTCAACGGTTAGGTGTTCATCTAGGTACATGAAATCAGGGGACATGATGCCGCCAGCTGTTTCCGGATCGTACTTGAGCAGCTCCTCAAGTTCGTCGCGGTCATCCCGCTCCATGTGCGTCCGAACATCGGAGGCCAGCGCATCCGGGATAACTTCCAGTAAATCAGCCGCATCATCAGGGGCCATCTTGCTGATTACTTCAGCCAGAAAAACAGGGGTGAGGTCTTCTGCCAGCTCAACAATGATGGCATCATCGAGCTCACTGAAGAAATCTGCCACCAGCTCGGTGCTGGCGATGATTTCAAAGATTTTTTTTCGGTCAGCCGGGTGGAGAGAACGGAAAACCCAGGCAAGGTCGGCCGGATGTGTTTTCAGGATCAGCTTGAGAAGATTCTCCGTTGCTCCTTTGCGGTGGAGACGGCGCAAGGTATCAAGTAACACCTTACCTTCAAAACCGATCATTTCACGTTTTGCTGTTTTTTCCATACATTCACCTCAGCCGGGGGGCGTAGGGGCGAACCCATGTGTTCGCCCAGTATGTTCCGTGCATTAAACGGGCAGGCACAGGGGCCTGCCCCTACAAAAGAAATGCTGTTGTTTTCAGCCCAGCAGACCGCTTCGCTGCCCGATATAACAAAGAAGAAAACCGATAGCCATGGCCACGATTCCTGTGCTCCTCAGACTATTCGGCGGCATGCTTATAAGTTGCTTGAGCCAGCGCTGCATGGCCTCTGGGGAGGCGACATAGGGCAATCCTTCAAAGATCAGGACTAGGCCGATCAGGGTGATAAATGTCTTCATGGGCAACCCTCCTATACCAAATGGAATCCACTGTTGCAATCATCATACAAACATATTGACAATCAACAGTAAAAAAGTAATATTCTCGTATTATCCGGCAGCCCGGACTGTTGAACAACTGAAGGATTCTCTGGCTCGACAGCCGGATATTGCTCCGGGGCTGCTTTCAATTTTATGTATAAATAAGACAATGACAGCATCCGAAACAGCAGCATCAAAATATAGTGAGGCCGGGGTTGATATCGATAAGGGCAACGCCTTTGTCTCCCGTATTAAAAAAATCGTCTCCGCCACCCATAGTCGTACTGTTATTGATGATATCGGGGGCTTTTCCGGCCTGTTCAGTATCGGCAACGCAAACTGCAAAGATCCTGTGCTCATCGCTTCGACAGACGGTGTCGGCACTAAACTAAAAATTGCTCAACTTTGCAACAAGCACGACACCATAGGTATTGATTTGGTGGCCATGTGCGTGAACGATATTATTGTCAGCGGGGCAAAGCCGCTGTTCTTTCTGGATTATTTCTCTTGTTCCTCCCTTGATCTTGATGAGGCCACAGATGTGGTCAGGGGGATCGCGGAAGGTTGCAAGCTGGCCAACTGCTCTCTGATCGGGGGAGAGACTGCCGAAATGCCGGGCCTCTATCAGCCCGGTGATTATGATCTGGCAGGTTTTTCCGTGGGTATTGCTGATCGCGATAAAATTATTGACGGCAGCAGTGTGCGGGTCGGCAATAAGATTATCGGCCTTGCTTCATCCGGTCTTCATTCCAATGGGTTTTCTCTGGTACGGAAGATTATTTTTGAAGATATGGGCCTGAGCGTGGATGATGAGGTTGCGGAGCTGGGCTGCACCATTGGGGAAGAGCTGATTAAACCGACCAAGATCTATGTTCGCAGTGTGCTCGGGGTGTTGAACAGTTACCCGATCAACAGTCTGGTCCATAATACCGGCGGTGGGTTTATTGATAACATCCCCAGGGTCCTGCCCAAGGGCTGCCGGGCCGTGATTGACAAAGAAAGCTGGGAAAAACCGCCGATCTTTGCCTTTCTTCAGGAAAAGGGCCAAGTACCGGAGGCGGAAATGTACCGGACCTTTAATATGGGTATCGGGATGATGGCGGTGATTGATGAGGCGGATGTTGAATCCGTTATGCAGCATTTTAAGGCCATGGGGGAAGAGCCCTTCTTGATCGGTGAGGTCCTGGCTGCCCGTGAAGGTGAGCCGCAGGTTGTTATTAACGGACTTGAGGAGAATTAACCCTCTCCCTCCTTTTTCTGTCCGCAATCAGCTGTCCCGCCTTTGAGCTTGTACAATCCATGCGCAAGGGCGGGCAGAACCGCCTCGATATTTTCTTTTGCTCCCTTCTCGCTGCCCGGCAGGTTGATAATGAGGGATTTTTTGCGAATTCCGGCAATGCCCCGTGACCAGATGGCACGCGGAGTTTTGGCAAGGCTTGCCTGCCGCATGGCTTCCCCGATGCCGGGAATCTCCATATCAATGACCTGGCGGGTGGCCTCGGGTGTCCGATCACTGGGGGAGACCCCTGTGCCGCCGGTGGTGATGATCAGATCAATCCCTTTTTCATCCACCCATTTGGTCAGAATGGCTTGAATGAGGAGCTGCTGATCTGGAATGATCTGGTAGGCTGTTACGCTGAAGCCCTGTTCTGTAAGTAGCTGTTGGAGCATGGGACCGGAGGTGTCTTCCCGCTCGCCCCTGGCTCCTTTGTCGCTTAAGGTCAGGACGCCGCAGGTGTATCGTGTTGTTTTCATCGTTGTTTTCTTTCCTGTTTTTCTCTTTTTTATTTCTCATTTCCTTCCGCTACGCGGAGTTTTTAAACAAATACCCGCAAACGGTGCTCTGAGCAAGTTTTCTTTTTTTCCCTCTTGCCGTTATGCAGGGCTTTCGCGTTGTTCAACAGGAGATCATTCTTTTTTTCTGGGGCAAAAAGGCAGGGAGCTTAAACTGCGCCTGTGTCGTGGAATACAGCCTGTATAGGTATATATACCTATGGGAAAATGGGTATATCTGCCTAATTGCACGGCTGGTATTTTTATGGTATCAGAAGAAGGTTCTTTCTGTAAAGCAAAGCGAGACAATTATGGAGAGTTCCTCTGTACAACAGGAGGTGTTCTCTTGGACAAAGGAAGGTTTGTTTTTTCTTGAGGATAAGGACGAGATGACACAGGAGCAGTCCTTTTTAAGAAAGGGGTGGCCCTTTCTTTCCTCGCATTGCCCCTATTTTCTATGGAGGTGTCAGTGGGAAGAAAGGAGAGGTACTTTTTAAAAATGTGGTCGTCCTTTCTTTCCTTGCGCCACTCCTTTTTTACTACGCAAGCGTTAGTGGAAAAAATGGAGCAGTACTTTTAAAGAAGGCAGCTTTCCTGTCTTTCCTCACGCTTCATGATTGTAAAAAAGTAACGGCCCTTTCTTTGCACAGAGAGGGCCTGTCTGAAAGAGCAGGACGACTGATTAAAAAAGCACGACCTGATATTTTCCTCGGGCCAGTGCGCAGAACAAAAGGAGGTCATGATGTTGACTGGAAGTGTGCCCAAATTGCTTAAAGAGGCTCATCAGGTGAAAGAGGCATTGGAGAAAATAGGAGACGGGCTACCGGATGCCATCTCCGCTGACGTGATGGCAACAAAAATTGGTGCGCTGGAGGCGAAGGTCGGTGAGATAGACGCTCTGAACGCCGACAAAACACGCCTGGTGAACGAGAAAGGGGACTTGGCTGAGGATGTGAGTGATTATATTGTCCGGTCCCGGTCGGTGGTGAAGGGGCTTTTCGGAAAAGACTCCTCGGAATACGATATGGTCGGCGGGACTCGGGCCAGTGAGCGGAAGAAGGGGAAGAAGCATGAAGAAGGTGGAGAGTGAGTGAGGCTGCTCCTGAGGGAGCAGGGGTTGTTTTTTTTGCCGGGTGCGTGGTGATTATGTGCCCGGTGTTACAACCTCAGTCTCTGTCTGTAACCCGTATGGTTGTCCGGTTTACTTGTAAAATATGATACCAGAGGGTGCTTTTTAAAATATAAAATTATTTCTAACTCTTGTGCTGAAATGAATCAGAGTCTTTTATTTCGCCGCAAGGATTTATTTGACTTTCTTACGATATCTTGCTTTTCTTGATTATAGAGATAATTATTCTTATATGGTAATTTTCTGCCATTTATTGATAACAAATTTATTCAAGGTACATATTCAATGAAAAAAAATACAACCGTTATCCTGACTCTGTTTTTTATCCTGACCGCTGAATCAATATTTGCAGAAGATTTAGTTTTTGAAAAGATTCCACTTTCAAATGGAGTGGACTTTAGCTACCTCGTGAAAGATTCAGAATGGAGGTTCAGCGAAGGAGAGGAAAAAATAATTTTTGTATGTTGGGAAAATCATCAGGATAAATTCTCGGATGAAATGAATCTGGTTAAGCAGTCGATCGAAAATACATGGCAGAAAGAATCTGCACTGGTTTTTAAAGGATGGCAGAAATGCCGTACTGTGAATGAAGGAATCAGGATATTAATTGAAGACAGTGGGCCACGAGTTCAGGCATTTGGCAAAAGAATTGACCGAGAGCCTAACGGTATGATTCTCAATTTTACGTTTAATAACTGGCGACCTGACCATGATGTTCACTCTTATCGAAACAAATACATCAAAGCCATTGCAGTACATGAATTTGGTCATGCCCTGGGCTTTGCTCACGAACAGAATCGTCCGGATACTCCGTGCGAATGTTCGCAAAGGCACGGACAGGACCAGCCCGATGAAACTATACTTACTCCGTATGATCCTGACTCTGTAATGAACTACTGTAATAAAAAGTATGCCAATTGGGGTGAACTCAGTGAGTTAGATATCAAAGGGTTGCACAAGGTGTATGGCGCGCCGAACTAATGCTCGTTATGGGGGCAGGCATGAAGATTTATATATTTATTTTTTTGTTAGTTTTTAACACGCCGGCTTATGCACAATCTCTTGCAGAAAAGTGGCGTGAAAGTGTAAATGGCGCAATTGTATACATTGATATACAAGTTACTGATGCTGAGAATGGAGGCATTGACCGCCAGATAGGGACAGGTTTTATTATATCTGAAGATGGTCATTTGTTAACGGCTCATCATATTTTTAACGATTGGAATAAGCAAACTCCAAGCCAAAAGAAAAAAAATATTATATCTGGGAGAGTTGGAGGGAAAACATCAAACGATAAATATCCTCTTGACTTTGTAGGAGACCCTGAGACTAGGGCTGATGTTGTTTTGTTGAAGCTTATGAACCCTTCCAAACCATTTCCTTCATTACCCTTATGTTTTTCTAATGTACCGGAAGGATCGGAGGCTTTAGCGTATGGTTTTCCATTGGATCAGGATTTACAACCCACACCAGTAACTCTTGGAAGAAGAAATGCACTTGGTGGTCGATACGCAGCCGACAGTAATTTTACCTATGGCATGAGCGGTGGTCCTGTATTGAATCAGGATGGAGTAATAGGGATTGTTAAAGGTAGCGAGACGTATAGAGTGAAGGTGGATGGCGGAGATGGCAGTGTTATTATGGATTCAGCAGCTGTGCGTTTGATTACTCCTATACAACATGCTAAAAACTTAGCGGACAGAGTTCAAGGCGTGCAAGAATGTAATTCCATACCTGTTGCGCGGGAAGAGCCAGCCTCTTCTTCTGATTTGAGAGAAATTAGAAGAAGAGAATCTCGTATACTAAGTTTAAAGAAAGAAGTCATATCATTACTCGTAGATCATAAATCCATTAATATTAATACAGATAATTCTAAGTTAATTTATAAAATAAGAATGCAAGCTCCTTCTGTAGCCAGAGAATTGAAGTTAGTCTCTGATAAAGATATAAGGATCGGACATAAAATAATAAAATATGAATACGCTGCAATGGCATTTATGTTGGCTGCTTCACACGAAAATAGCGTTCCTGAATTATCAAGATATATTGAAAAAGGAATTGTAGCAGGTCGCCGTGCTCTTTTGGTTATTGATGAAGTTTTGTCTCGTGATAGAGAGAGTAATCATTTAGATGGGATAGAGGATTGGATAAGAAAGGATAATGAAGTTGACCGTGTAAAGTATATTCTAGCTATATTATACGCAATTAAGTCGCAAAAGATTTCTGATAATACCTTGTTCTCGGAGATAGAAAAGTTATTAGGTGATATATCAGATTATTATAGAGAGATGTACCCTTTTGAGGATGATCCATATTTACGATGGTACCTGACTGAAAAGGCGAAACAATAACAAAGGAGGATGAATATGGACCGTAACGAGACGAACAAGAAGATCAATCAAATTTCTGAAGAACTTAATTTGTTAGTTAATCAGAACGAGGAACTTATTCACAAGCTAACTGATGGCTTAGATGATCATGATGACCTAAAGGTTAAGCAGGTCAGAGGCATACTCAAGGAGAACGGTGACCACTTGGAACCGGCACTCAACTGGTTAGGAACTGGGAGCGATCCTACATGTCTACATCCAGACTGTAATGGTCCTGTCTGTCTTAATGCTGGGAGCGATCCACTATGTGGAACAGAACAACAAAGAAGCCTTGATTTACTTGAAAAAATTAGGAGGCAATCCTCTGTTCAAGTTGAAAATGCAAAAAACTTAGATGATCAGAAAAGGGAAGTACTTTACAATAAGCTCCAGATTACTAAAGAGCAGTTAGAAGTAATTAATCTGCAGCTTTCACTTCAAGAGTGATGTGTTGTCATTCAGACTTGATCTGACAGTTTGGCCGGGTACATGCATAGCGCATAACCCGGTTTTCTTTTGCCCAACTTTGCTTATGTACATACACCGTGAAGCACCGCTTCATACAAGAAGCAAAGCTTCAGGAATAAGAGCACCCAGGCCGGAGCTTGGGTGCCAGCATAAAAAAGGAGGTTCCTCATGGACGAGAAAAAACTATTAAAGTTGTTGCATGACGCTGAAGAATATGAAGATGCTTTAGACATGCTTCATCCTGAAGATGCTTTGGATATACATCATTCTAAAAGCATGTTGAGTCGTGATACAGTGCAACTGGAATCATTGGGAAGTTCTGTATCAAAGTTGGCAGTTGTCGTGGGGCATACTAAACGGAGTCCAGGTGCTCATGGGGTAGAACCAATATCTATGCATGAATATTTTTGGAATAATCAATTAGCTCAACAGATTCAAAACACTGCAAACTCACAAGGTGTAGACTGTAAAATTTTTTTTAGAGATGGAATTGGCATATTAGGTGCTTATAGAAATGTAGCAAGCTGGCTGCCAAATGCTTGCATAGAGCTGCATTTCAATGCATATAATGGAAGGGTTAAAGGTACTGAAACGTTATACGGCCTATATGGAGAGTCTAAAAAATGGGCAGACGCTGTTCAGAATGCTATGATCACACTCTATGAAAGATCGGGAACCAACGACAGGGGAATTAAGTTACGAAAAATTGGTGAACGCGGCGGGAAAAATGTTAATCAGCTAAAAGAGATCCCAAGCTGCTTAATTGAGCCTTTTTTTGGAGATGAATCAAGTGAACAGGCCCCTGACAGCCTTTCTGTAAAATGGACATAGGGCACAATGACGCAACAGCACTTAGGTTGGGGCTTCTCTCAGCCTCACGCTAATCAGCTTGCCGTGACGTTG
>JAOTSI010000083.1 GCA_029865005.1 Desulfobulbaceae bacterium | reverse complement strand
CGATTTTTTATCTCTTCCAAGCTAATGCGAAGTGCTGGAATTCGTGACCCCGTATTTTCCAGATTATAACGGGCTTGCTGCAGGGGGAGTTCGCTGCTCAAACCAGCTTGATACTTTGCCAGATTTAGATCATAGGTCTGTTGCTGGATAGCGAGATTTTTTTCCGCCACGTCAAGACGCGCTTGGGTGGTACGGAGGTCTAGATAGTTTCGGCCGACCTCGGCGCTCAGGGTTACCAGTACATCTCGTAAGGTTTCTCGTTGTGCGCTGTAATCAGCCTCAGAGGCCTCGATGGATCGCTGGAGGCCGCCAAAAATATCTATTTCCCAGCCTGCATCGAAGCCTATTGAATAAGCGCTGCGTGTTGCACTTCCACCGCTGTCTTCGTTGCTATTGAAATTTGTGGTCGCTGCGTTTGCATCAAGAATGGGAGATTGCTTGGCCCAACTGATGTGGCTTCGAGCACGAGTTTCCCGCACCTTGGCCATGGCTTGATTCAAATTGATATTGTTTTTGACAGCTTGTTCTATGAGTGTGTTTAAAACCGGATCGTTAAAGTTTGTCCACCAATTGACGCTATGTTGCGGATCAGCAGTTTTGATCGTTAATCCCGGTCCGAGTTCGGTATGCCAGGCAGTAGGGGCTCGATTTTCCGGGGGAGTATAATCAGGATCTACGGTGGTACATCCGAGGAAGCTCAAGAACAACAGCATGAGCAGTGCTGGTTTGCTGAAGTGAAATAGATTTTTTATTTCCGATAACTCGGGCCAGCTACATGATTGTATCAAGAAAGGTGTACCCCACTGGTAAGAATTACTATTTGGCTTGATGATACTCTATTAAAATAGTGTATCACAGGAATTAAGAATAAAAATTATGCGAATCTCGGAGGCTGGGAACATGCATTTGATTGGCTGAGCGGGGCAGGGGGAGAAAAATGGGGAGTATAGCTGGGTTGTTTAATTGAAGATGCATCATGGAAAACGGGAGATAGGAAGTTGAGATTGTTTGAATTATTATTTCAGATTTTCTAACAGCGTGTTTGCTTGAAGTGTAGCGAAGCAACTTTAATGGCTTGTCGCTATTTCGTGTGGGTTATCGCATTCCTTCCGCGTATGAGAAATTCTGAGTTAGCTTTGCCAGAGCAAAGCAGACCTGAAGGTGGCAAAGGGGGAAGAGGTGCTATGTCTTTGGCGGGGCTGTAGCTCAAAGGGTGTTTAATCGTCTCGGGGGTAATCGTGTAATTCTGTATTACCCACACGGAACAACGACGACCCATAAGAAATATACAATTTTTTGAAGGCTACTTTAGTCGGTTAGCTATCTTTAGAGGTTTGTTTTTACATTTAAAAATAGATTGCTAAGTTAGTTTTAGAATATCTCACCTTCTTGTTTCTTTATAAAAACGTGGAGGTATCTTGGATTGATACGGAATCGAACGACACGGAATCAAATTATATATATATCCTTGTTTAAATGATTGCCTTGCGTCGCAAGTGTAATCGTCTTTGCCTGTTGTTTTTTAGTATTTTAATTGAATAACAGGATGCTCGGTGATAATATTTAGGTATTGATTATGAATAGTGTTGTCTTAATAAGGATTGAATTTTAACATGTTCATAATTCCACTGTAATGTTGTTGGGGCAGATTCTTTTCAGCTATATCGTTTTCTGAAATATTTTGTTAATGGTCATTCTCGTAACCAGTTTAGAGATTAGGGGGGAAATGAATCATAAAAATACAATGCTAATTGTAAAATGTTACTGTTTGTTAGGTTATTTGTATTCAAATGTTTAAGGTAACAGGTATAGTGATGATGGTGTACGTATAAGTAACATGCAATGGGTCTCACGGCTTTGTTGAATTATAATAAACTGTAGGTATAGAAATACTTTTTGCATGACTATTAAGCAAAAAAAAAGGGGAATGATTATGTTTGGGAATCTCAAGCTAAGAACCAAAATTCTGCTAGGTAGCGGTTTGCCGTTGTTATTGGTGGTTGCTTTGGGAATAGTCACTACAAATAGTGTTAAGTCTTTATTGAATAGTAGTCACTGGGTTGAGCACACCCATGAAGTAATCGCCTCAGCAGAATTAATTCAGGCATCAGCGGTAGATATGGAAACCGGAGCTCGCGGTTACCTGCTGGCAGGTGAAGACACATTCCTTTATCCGTATACAAATGGTCAGGAGGTCTTTCGGAAGACTTTAACAGCCTTGAAGGAGACAGTAAGTGACAACCCGGTTCAAGTTAAGCTACTGGACGATGTCACTAGCACTATCGCTGATTGGAGAACTAATGCTGTCGAACCGGCCATTGCCTTGCGTCGTGAGATCGGCAATTCTAAGACGATGGATGATATGGCCGATTTGATAGGTCAGGCCAAGGGTAAAGTATATTTTGATAAGTTCCGCGAGCAAATTGCAACATTTATTGGCCGAGAACAGAAACTTTTGGAAAAACGTAAGGCCAAAGCAAGAGAGGCGTCTAGTAAAAACATTGAAGATGAAAAAATGTTAGTAAAGACAACCGAATGGATTGAGCATACGGTAGAGGTCATTGACGATGCTAAAAATATCCTTTCTGCAGCCGTGGACATGGAGACCGGAATGCGCGGTTATCTATTGGCTGGAAAGGAAGATTTTCTTGGTCCATATATTAACGGTAAAAAAGTGTTCGAGTCCCTGGTGACTTCGTTGTCGCAAACTGTTAGTGATAATCCTCAACAGGTAGCCTTGTTAGGTGAAATTAGGAATACCATTCAAAACTGGCAAACCAATGTTACAGAGCCAAATATTGAGTTACGTCGTCAGATTGGTGATGCAAGAAGTATGAACGATATGGCTGCCCTAATTCGTCAGGCCAAAGGTAAAGTCTATTTTGATAAGTTTCGTGAGCAAATCGAGACCTTCAAGGGTAGAGAAGTTGTACTTATGGAAAAGCGTAAGGATGAAGCAGCTGCCGAGGCAAGTCGAACGAAAATTGTTATATTTGTCGGTACAGTTTTAACCATTTTGATCGCTCTTTCTCTTTCTTCCTTTATAGCTTTTAAAATAGTTCAAGATATTAATAAAGTTGTTTCTAGTATAAAGGATATTGCTGAGGGTGAGGGGGACCTGACTGCACGGTTGAAAGTTGCCAGTAGTGATGAAATAGGAGAACTCGCTCAGTGGTTTAATGCTTTTGTGGAGAAAATACAGGTAATTATTCGTCAGATAGCTGGTAATGCTCGGACGCTGACAACGTCATCAACTGAACTTTCGGAAACCTCGACTCAGATGTTACAAAATGCAGAGCAGACCAGCGATAAGGCAAATGCCGTCGCAGCAGCAGCTGAAGAGATGAGTGCAAATATGGATTCTGTGGCAGCTGCTACTGAAGAAACTTCTGTAAATGTAAATATGGTAGCATCAGCAGCTGAGGAGATGAGTGGTACAATAGCAGAGATAGCATCTAATACAGATAAAACTAAATCTATTACTGATAAAGCAGTTTCCCAATCTCAAAATGCTTCTAATCAGATTAATGAACTTGGGGAGGCGGCCAAAGAAGTAGGAAGAGTGACGGAGGCAATTACAGAAATTTCTGAGCAAACAAATCTTCTTGCCCTTAATGCTACCATTGAGGCAGCAAGAGCTGGTGAGGCTGGTAAGGGTTTTGCAGTTGTAGCTAATGAAATTAAAGATTTAGCGAAACAAACATCTAAAGCCACTGATGAGATAAAAGAAAAGATCTCTAAAATTCAGAATGCAACAAAAATCTCGGTTGAAGAGATTTCACAAATTACAGGGGTAATTAGTGAGGTAAGCGAGATGGTATCTGCTATTTCCGTAACTGTTAAGGAACAATCTGAGGCCACACAGGAAATATCCAATAACGTGTCTCAAGCCTCTGAAGGCATTCAGGAGGTAAATGAAAACGTTGCGCAGGCATCATCTGTTACTAGAGAAGTAGCTGCAGATATTTCAGAGGTTGGAGAAACTTCTAATGAGATGAGTAGTAGTAGTATGCAAGTAAGTGTAAATGCAGGGAAGTTGAGTGATCTGGCTGCCAAGTTAACTGGTATGGTGAATCAATTTAAGGTGTGATTTATGCGTGGCAATATATCACAATCTCCGCTCCATCCAGAAAAATGTGAACCCATCTGCAGGTGAAGCAGTTAGGGCTACAGCAGTGGTTTGAGCGTATGTCTCGTCGCAGTAATTCATATTTCCAAGGTTACAGGCTATGTCTCCAGGGACACTGGGGTTATTGTACTGGATACTGTCCCCGTCTAGGCTGACAGTATCCAGGTATTGATCGATTGCAAAGGTTGTCGTGACCGAACAGTTTGCATAAACAGGATTAGTGATATAAGAAGCCCTGTCAAAGGTGGTTCCGCAGCCTTCCACTGAGACGAGATGGTAATTAATGGGCATCCGGTAGAACTGTGAAGCGAACACTGTCTCCCAGGTTAACTGATTGAGCTGTGGCGGGATGTATACTACCGTTGCCGCTGATTATCGGAGTTATCGTATATTTTTCACTACAATTGTCTTGTAGAGATGTGGTGGCCTGGTTATTTCCAATGTTGCCGTCTCCCTGAGTAAGCGGAACGTTTTAGAATCAATTTTAATTATCAGTGGTTACATGTTTCTTGTTCTGTTGTCATAAAGCCATGTAAACTTGGCGTGATTGGTGGACGATTTTGTAGAGGTTAAATTATATACTTGTTTTTGTCTATTTTTATGGTGTTGTCGATGGGTTTTGAGTTGTGGATAGGAATAACCTATTTGACTTATAGGGATCTGGTCGTTATTTAAATAGCACAAGATGCAGCAGCGGAAGGGAGAAATACTTCGGCGTTGGAATGAGAAATGGAACATGAGGAGAGACAAGTGGTGAAATTATTTGGGCGCATTTTTTTAGTGGCTGTTTTGGCGATAATACCCCTTACCGTATTTGCGAAATCACATTCTGGAAAAATGAAGATGGAGTTTGATCTCTCGGATCATGCTCTTGATAAAGAGGCGCAACTTTGGGTACCTTATCCGGTTTCTGATAAATACCAGGATATAAGTAATGTACATGTAGAGGGGGATTTTGCGGAATCGGCTGTTTATACCGATAAGGTTTTTAAAACTCCAATGCTTTATGTTCGCTGGGCCAAAGGGGCTGAAAGTCGTAAGTTAACATATATTTGTGATATTACCAGGGAAGAGCGTTTGGATAAAAATCTACCCTCCTGGGAGACCAACTGGGATCCGGCAGATTTTAAGCAGGAATTAGCGGCCACAGGTTATGCACCAATAACTGGTACCGTAAAAGAATTGGCTGATAAAATAACTGCAGGAAAGGGCACCGTTTACGCCAAATCTAAAGCTATTTATGATTGGATTTGTGAAAATATGTTTCGTGATCCAGAAACTCGTGGTTGTGGCAAGGGCGATGTCTGCAATCTTCTTGTTACCCGTGGTGGTAAATGCAGCGATATTCTTTCAGTATTTGTTGCCCTGGCCCGGGCTTCAGGGGTGCCTGCCCGTGAGGTTTTTGGAATCCGGCAAGGTAAAAAGGGAGATACGAATATTACTGGTTGGCAACATTGCTGGGCCGAATTTTATTTGCCGGGCTATGGGTGGATGGTTGTTGATCCGGGTGATGTGCGCAAGAAAATGCTGAGAGAAAAGCTTGAATTGGATGATGCCAAAACGGCTGAATATCGAGAGTATTTCTGGGGTGGTGTTGATCCGTATCGCGTGAAATTGGGAATTGGCCGCGATTTGACTCTATCGCCTGCTCAAAATGGTCCTTCTGTGAATTATCTTATGTACCCCTATGCTCAAATCGGCGAAGAAACTTTGGACTGGCTTGATCCAAAAACCTTTCGTTATACTATTACTCATACCAGTAACTAGTCGGCCGTATAACAAAATGTGCACTGTATGAAATGAAAACGGGTCTCCCTAAATGGAGGCCCGTTTTTTTTTATTAAAGGTAATGAACCGTATGGAAGAGAGAAGAAAATTTTTACAAAAAAGCGGTGCTATTGTTTTGGGGTTGGCCAGCTTGGCTACTGCGACCGGATCGAAAGCATCAAATGATACTCCGCGCAGGATGATGAACAGGACTATGTGGAGCATAATGATCCGGTAAGTGCTTTTAAGGATATTCTGGCACCAGCCCGTTGGCGTCAATTATGTCATGCCTTGGCAAGGGGCGGTGTCTTCAGTAACTATGACGATGTCTTTGACGGTGATCGTTTTAAGCATGGTCTTAAACGAACTGTACTCTATAATGAAAAACTTGCTGCGACCAGAAATAGTCTTACCGGTGAGTTGTTTCCGGGAACCTTGTGTTATGTGCCACCCAAGGATGCGAGCGGAGCTATCATTGCTGGAAAAGATAGCGATTATCCATTTCTTATGATCACTCATAAGAAAAATGTACATACTCAGTCTCGGACCGGTAGCCATCGTTGGGCGATGGAAATTTTTCCGGAGAATTTTGTGGTTATGAATGAGAAGGATGCTGCTCACCAGGGTATTGTCACTGGTGATGAGGTGCGACTCCTATCGGCTAGTAACCCCGTAGGAGTGGTTGGCAAGGCGGAGGTGAGTAAAACACCAATGGTAGATATAGTGGGTGGCATTCCGGATTTTAGCAGTACCAGGGTGAAAGTTGTTCGAGTTTAGTTATTAGCTATGGGGCGATATTTTTAACTCAGGATTGTTCATACATTATTTTACCGCAATCACGCAGGTTATATCCTCCGAGGTTTTGCACGATACTATGAAACTGTTTGTTGCGACCAATGGCAGCCAGCAGGGAGCGGACCCGGAGGTCGTCAAGGTGGGCGGTGGGAACAATCAGGTCGTAGCGTTCACTGGCCACCGGGATGAAATCCAGGTCCAGAGCTTTGGCAGCAGCACGGATGGCAGCACCTGTGTCGGCTGAGCCTGCGGCAACGGCCGAGGCAACGTTCATGTGGGTGTATTCTTCCCTGTCATATCCGTTGATCTGGTTACCTTTGATCTTGTATTTTTTCAGGTTAAGATCTGTGAGTATCCTAGTTCCCGCTCCACGTTGGCGGTTAATAAAGTGGATATCATCACGAATCAGATCGTCATAGCCTTGGATGTTTTTGGGGTTGCCCTTGGGAACCAGTAATCCTTGTTCCCGGTAAGCCAGGTTGATGAGCTTCAGGGGTACCCCTGGGAGAAATTTTTTAATAAAGGGCACATTGTACTCACCGCTTGCCTCATCAATAAGGTGGGTTCCTGCGATATGGGCCTCGCCCCTACGGATGGCCATTAGGCCTCCCATGCTGCCCACATGGGAGGAGGAAAGGCGGATGAGTGGGCGTAGTCCGTGGAGCATGTTGGCTAGTACATCTAGGATATTGTCATGGCTACCAATAAATACCAGAGTGTTGTCTATCTCGTCCATGGGGCGAAGTAGCTCAATGTCGGCCTGTTCGCCTGCTCCGATACCCTCACTGCCCGCTGGAATGGTGAGAATGCCGTCGGCCTGGACTAAACTCATAACCGCTCCTGCACCACGGCCGGTGGGCGTGGCCATCAGATTGCTACCGACTCGTCCCAGTTTGACCCGGACGAAATCCTCCACCCCCATTTTTGAGGAAATCGGTCGGGAAAGGGTGGAGCTGGTTAGCTCCGCTTTTGGTGGGGTCAGTCCCAAGGCGGTATAGATAATATTTTTGATGAATAAACGCTGGGTGAGTACTGCCGATACCGGATAGCCTGGTAGGCCGATGACTGGAGTGTTGTTTACCACAGCCAGAATGACCGGTTTGCCGGGTTTAATATTTACCCCGTGGACCAGGACGGTGCCGATTTCGTTTAATACGGATGCTGTGAAATCCTTGGCTCCTGCCGAGGCTCCGGCATTGATAATTACCAAGTCGTGTTGTGCTGTGCCTTGGATTAAGGCGGCTTTTATGGCCTCTGGATCATCGGGGACTACCTCGCTTCTCTCACTTAGTGCTCCCCATTCCTCTAAATATCCCGCTAAGATCCTACTGTTGAATTCAATAATGTTTCCAGCTTCCAGGGGCGCACTCGGTTGTACCACGTCGCTGCCAGTGGGGATGACCAGTACCGAGGGAATGCAGTGTACTTCAATCGAGGTGATGCCGGTGGCCAGCATAGCTCCCAGATCAATGGGTCTGATTTTATGGCCTTCGGGCAATATGAGTTCGGTGGCTACAATATCTTCTCCAATAGTACGTACATGTTGCCAAGGGGTAGCACTGGCGATGATCTCCGCTTCGCCCTCGGAAGTGCGCTGGATATCTTCAATCATAATTACCGCATCATAGCTATTGTTCAGGGCGTTGCCGGTATTTATATCGGCAAATTGCTCGCGGGTAAGTCGCAGGGGGGTTGCCTCGCTAGCTCCGATAGTATCGCGAAACCGGACGGCAATACCATCCATGGCAGCAGCATTGTAAAATGGAGTGGAGCGGGGTGCAAAAACAGGTTTAGCGGTTACTCGGCCTAGTGCGTCGTCTGGGGAGATGCATTCTGTTTTGTTGAATAGGGGTAGACTGTTTAATGCTTTATCCCATATGTTTAACGCCTCGTTAAGTGGCGTGTTTTTTATGTATATATCTCTTGATTTCATGGTCTGTTAGGTTGTTTTTCTTTGTAGTTAAGGCGGGTTGCAGTTTCACGGAGCTGGTATCAGTTACTAAGTTGCAGTAAGGATAAGCTACTGTTTATATATATTAAATGTAGTAACTAAAAGGTATGGACTTGTACTTCTTCGCCTTCGTAGAGCCCTTGGCTGCTCTCTTCTATGACGATATAGCCGTCTGCCCGGACCATGGTTGAAATAGCTCCTGATTTACCGAGCACTGGAAAGGCATCCATGCCTGGAGAGGTATCGGATTCCTCTAATCGTACTCTTACAAAGTCAACTCGTCCTGGGGCGGAGTTGAGGTTTCTTCGCAAAGTGGCTCGGATAGTTGCGCGATCAGTAAAATTTCGTTGCTTTAGCCCGGAAAGATGTAAGATGGTTGGCCGAACAAAAAGGTCAAAGGCCACGGCCGAGGAAACCGGATGACCAGGTAGGCCAAAGAGCGGTTTGTGATCGGCGAAAGCAATTATGACAGGTTTACCAGGTTTGATGGCGACCCCATGCACGATAATGCCAGGCTTGGTCAATCGGTTGATGATTCGTTCTCCCATATCGCGTACACCCACAGAACTGGAGCCTGAGAAGAGAACCATATCGTTTTTGCTCAGGGCGCGGTTCATGGTGGATTCGAACTCTTCTTCTCGGTCGGCTACGATACCGTAATATTTGACGGTTGCTCCATGTTTGCGGGCTAAGGCGCAGAGGTTTATGCCGTTCATGTCGCGTATTTTACCGGGTGGCGGGAAATGGTCGTGGGGTACGATTTCATCCCCGGTGGAAAAGATTCCGATTTGTACTGTTTTATGAACTGTGATTTTTGTTTCTCCTAGGCCTGCCAGCAGACCCAGCTCCTGTGGTCGGAGTCTGATCCCGCTTTCTAAGAGCACGGAGCCTCGGCGAACATCGTCACCGGTAGCAATGATGTTTCCACCGGGCGAAATTGCTTTGGTTACCTCAATCATTTTCTCGTCAATGGTCACCGTATGTTCGAGCATGATAACACTATCTACCTCTGGGGGAAGAAATCCGCCTGTGGCAATGCGAAAACATTCTTGTTCACCGGGTCCCTGGTTGACCGTTTCTCCCATGGCAACCTCGCCGCTCACCGCAAGATACACTGGCATGGTTTCGGATGCTCCGAAAGTATCGGCAGCCCGCACCGCAAAACCGTCCATGGTGGAGCGTGGTTGGGGTGGTAGATCTTCTGAGGCTTGAATGGGCGTTGTTAGAATACGATCTAATCCCTCGGTCAAATCCACGGATTCAGGTAAGGTGGGGGGGCAATGTTCAAGGCTGCTGTGTAATTTGTTCAGGGCTTCGGTTAAAGGGACAACGCCACTGCGGCCAAGCATATCGAGGGGTTGGGGCCTGTTTTGTTTATTGGTGCTCATAGTTCTATAATATTATCGAGAATGACCCCATGGGGGTGGGTGTAGATGTTCATCCTGTTGCCACGGGCAAATCCGATTAAGGTGACCCCATGATCTTCGGCGTAAGTGAGAGACATGCATGTGGGTGCGGTTCGGGTGATGAGAACCGGGATCTTGCCGCGCACTATTTTGGTCATGATCTCGCCTGATATCCGACCGCTGGAGAGTAAAATTTTATCTGTCAGGTCAATCGATTCGAGAAATGCTTTGCCGATGAGCTTATCTACCGCGTTATGGCGTCCAATGTCTTCGGCAAAGAGGATAATACCGGAAGAATCGGCCAGAGCTGCGCTGTGGACCCCTCCAGTTTGAATGTAGAGCTCGGAGCGGTTGCGAAAACTAGAGAACAGCTCTTTGATCATTGCGGTGGAGATATGAATTGGTCGGCGATTAGCGGCCAAATGTTGCAGGGTGGCCGGGTCGGTAAAGGTGATCCCTTTGCCGCAGCCGGAAGTGATGGTTTTTTTATTAAAACTTTGTTGCCAGTTCTGCGGCAAATCCTTGATTTGTACTCTTACCGTATTGGATGGTTCGTCAACTTCTACTCCGAGGAGCGAATCGCGGTCCCGGAGCAGTCCTTCTGAACATAAGAAGCCGATAGCCATGGCGTCAAGTTCAATGGGGCTGCAGAGTAGGGATACCAGTATTTCGTCATTGACGATGAGGGTAAAAGCAATTTCAGTGGCAACTAAATCGACCATATCTTCGCTCTGGTCGCCGTTCACCCGGATGAGGAGTATTTCCGTGGCTGGTTTCATGATACCTGATATTTAAATCAATTTGATAAGAATACAATGTTTTCAAATGGAAATAGTAACGAGAATTAAAAGAGTGTGAAAGTAAAAAAAATAGTTACCAATTCCGTATGTTAGGCAAAGTGGCGAATGTTTTGTCGTCCACGTGATCACCCGAATTCAGACCATTGATAACAGGTTTTGTCCAACTAGTCGATGGTTGGTGGTGTTTTGAAGGTCAATTTAGGGGGAGTTGAAAATTTGCCTTAAGTCATTAATAGCTTAGGTTATATATTTTACGTGATAAGCAAATCCCTTAAAATCATATTTAGAAGATTCATTTAAAAAATCAATAGGTACGTTGTTAGGTGTAAAGATGGATGATTTTTTGAAATACGCTGAGACTTTCATTGATAATTTTCAAAACCAAATAATTGGAGCAAGTAAAGAAAATATCATTATCTATGATAAGATGATAAATGAAAGGATAGGGTTAAGGTTGCCTGACGAATATTTAGAATTTTTAACAGTTATGGGGTGTTCAACTTTGCCGTTAAAATTAACATCTGATGATTATGAAGATACAGATCTAAGAGAAATTATAACCTATTATAAAGATGAACCAATACCTAAAAATTGTATCCCTATAAGTGCATGTGGAGATAGCCTCGATTTAGGAATGGAGTTCTATATAAAAGGTGAAGAACCAAGAATTGTTAAACATGATTATGGCGAAATTAACACTGTTGAATCTGATTCATTTATTAAGTTCTTGCATCGAAGGGTTTTTATACAATTTGTTACTCCAGTTAAAAATAGACGTTTATACAAGAGTATTAAATTTCATTATACTAAACCGATTGTTGAACGGAAAATTACCGAATTGGGCTTCAAGAAAGAATGGTTCTCGGATTCAATTTATTATTGTGGAAAAATGGATGATGGTATCGGTGTAGCTATCTATCAAAATTACAAAAAAGGAACTTCTGCAGAAGTAATTTTAATGTACAAAAAGCCAAATTATTCAACACTAGCAAAGATTGAAAAAGAATTGTTTGAAATAGATATCTGTCCAACTGGAGAGCCGTTGTCATCATCAGTAGTCGACTATAATACTAAGCTTAGAAAATTAAAAGAAGGTTAACGGCAGGGCAATCGCATCAAAATGTGGAGATCGACAGGGGGAGGGGACCATTGCCGTCAGGCTAAGGCAAGATCGGAACTTCAACCTACCGTTGTCTTAATATACCGGGTAGGTCGGGAGCCTCATTCCTTCTGAATGGTTAGATATTGTACTTGATTTGGGTAATAAATTATTTTTTGACCCTACTTTTTCTATTGAAAGTGAAAAATATTTTAGAAATTTAAGAAATAATAAGGAACAAACCACGTTTTTATTGTCCATAAATGTTTATTATGCTATCTTTTTTCACATGCCAAGACGATCTCGAGCAATAGTTCCGAATATTCCACTTCATATCATCAAACGCGGCAACAACCGTCAACCATGTTTTTTCGCCGAAGAAGATTATTAATTCTATCTTGAGTGGCTGAAAGAGT
>JAOTSI010000393.1 GCA_029865005.1 Desulfobulbaceae bacterium | reverse complement strand
GTATTAGTCGCTCCTATCTCCAGGTCACAGGATGTAAAAAAGGTGGTGACCCGCTTAAAGAAATCAGGTCGGGGCGAGTCTCGGGTGCATAAGACTGTTTTTCGTCCGTGGGGCTCATTTACTACCCTAGAGCTTCAGGAGCGTTTTCAAATTAAACGTATTTCCGTAAAGCCACATTCTAAGCTCTCATTACAGATGCATTATCATCGTCATGAGCATTGGGTAGTGGTAACGGGGACAGCTCTGGTGACCACCGATGATAAGGAAGTTCTACTCCATGAAAATCAGTCGGTTTATATCCCTTCAGGTACCAAGCATCGACTAGAGAACCCAGGTGTTATTCCGCTCGAGTTGATTGAGGTGCAGATCGGCAGTTATCTCGGAGAAGATGATATTGTCCGCTTTGATGATGATTACGGAAGAAATGCATAAATTCTTACTATAAAAGCACGGGGTAAGTATAAGTGGCCGGTGCTATAGAGGCTGCTTATGTTTATCTCCGCGCTTAGATATTTTTAACTTTCTTCTTGCTTGTCGGGGTCATTGTGTTTGTTGAATAGTTTGGTGTAAACAGCTATGGCTCTACGTTCGTTGTTGCCGAGATGGAAAAATTTAATTCCAGCCTGGTATGCTCCTGTATTTCCGCCTACATGGATGATTTTGCCCGTTACTTGGACCAGTTCTTCTTCTAAATCTAAAGTTATCAAAACCAATTGTCCTAGTTCTAGTTCAATATTGGTCTCCATGAGTATTCCGTCGTCACTTATATTCAGGGTTCTTCCCATTGAATAGCTACCCGACTTTCCCTCCTCGTCAACAATAATATAGTCTAGAAGGTTCAATGAGTTGGACCGAGGTTTTTTTCTTCTATCTTCTTCCATGAAGCTACCTGTTTGATTTTTAACTATTTTTATTTTGGCTTAATGATTATGCCTATGCGTCTAATGGCTCTATATCAGTGAAGCTTTAGGTTTATGAGTATATTGAAGTTCGGCGTTGGTATGTCTCTGCGTTAAGGGAAAATTTTTATAATTCTACTGGTTATTTTATGAGCAAGTAGGTGGCTGATTTGTCTTAAGTCGTAGTGGGTAAGCACTGGTTTTTACATCGCTCCCGCTTGTATTTTATTATTTTTTTACTGTACCTATTGAGTGGTTACGATTTTGGAGCATCCTGCTAAAATAGTACGGGATGTCTCTTCAGTTGTCAAACAAGAACCATAATATTGAAAGTATCTATTTGATTTGTTGGTCTAGGATTGGCGCTGTGCCCTTCTTCAGGGCAAAGTCTAACAGAAGTGCAAATGTTAATAGATATTATTACAAATTTGTATGAAAAATAGGATGGGTAAATGGTTCTGGCTGAATAATATAATTGATTGCAAGGTGTCACAAATATGTAAACTCTTGGCACGTAAATTGGAAGCTTTTCGGTAGCTGAGATTATTGAGCCTGCTTGCCAGTCATTTATAGGTAGGGTCGGCAGGGAGTATTGTGTCAATGTATTGTGAACCGGAGGAAAGTTTAAAACGATGAATTCTGGAGATACTGCTTTTATGCTGGTGGCCACGGCCATGGTTATGTTTATGACGCCAGGTCTTGCTCTTTTTTATGGGGGGATGGTGAGGGCTAAGAATGTTTTATCCACCACTATGCAGAGCTTCTTTTGTTTGGGAATAGTTTCTGTTATATGGGTCTTTTATGGCTATTCGCTGGCGTTTGGGCCGGATATCGGAGGTGTTATTGGTGGGTTGGATTATGTGTGGCTTGAAAATGTTACACTCGGGATTGGACCGTACTCTGATACTATTCCTGATCTTCTTTTTTGTGCTTTTCAGCTTATGTTTGCCATAATTACACCCGCGTTGATTACTGGGGCTTACGCTGAACGTATGAAGTTTACTGCCTTTGCTATGTTCACGGTTCTCTGGATCTCCTTGGTATATCTCCCAGTATGTCACTGGGTCTGGGGAGGGGGTTGGATAGGAGAAATGGGTGCGTTGGACTTTGCAGGGGGCACAGTTATCCATATTAACTCTGGAGCGGCTGCTTTGGTTGCGGCCATTGTGCTTGGCAAGAGGAAGGGGTGGGGGAAGGAAGCAATGCATCCTCACAACTTGCCTATGACCATACTGGGTGCCGGGGTGTTGTGGTTTGGCTGGTTCGGGTTTAATGCCGGAAGCGCTTTGTCTGCAGGGCCCGTGGCGGTGTTGGCGCTTTTTACTACCCAGGTGGCCACTGGAGCGGGTGCTATATCCTGGGTGTTGGCCGAGTGGAAGGTGCAGGGTAAGCCTACAACTCTTGGGGCTGCTTCTGGTGCGGTAGCTGGATTAGTGGCAATTACCCCTGGTGCAGGTTTTGTTGGGCCGATATCAGCTATTATTATAGGGCTTTGCGGTGGGGCTTTGTGCTATTTTGCTGTGCTTGCCAAATCTCGGTTAGGCTACGATGATGCCCTTGATGTAGTGGGGGTTCATGGGGTCGGTGGATTGTGGGGTGCTTTGGCTACCGGACTGTTTGCCTCCACAGCTTGGAATGCTGATGGGGCTGACGGGCTGTTCTTTGGCAATGCTGGCCAGTTGTCTGTGCAAGCTATAGGTGCGGTCGCCACTATTGGGTATTCCCTGCTTCTTACCTATATTATACTTAAATTGGTAGATTGGACTATAGGTTTACGGGCTGACGTGGACGATGAGGTCCAGGGGCTCGATGTTGCAGATCATAAAGAGGTGGGATATTCCATCTGATAGTCTCTTTATGGTGGCTTGTGTTCGGTGCTTCATTTAGCAAAGCATTGTGCTTTTTTGGAAACTGATAATTGGTTGTAGTGCATTTTTCTACGATCATATGTTTAGGCTTTGGTTAGGTGGTATGGCGCTAGGTGAGTCTTTTTGGCTGAACGAGCGAAGAAATTTTACTTGAACATTATTCTCTTTTTCGATACAGTAATGAAAATTTTTTCACAAAAATGTAAAATTTCATCTGAAGAGGAGAGGGGATAATGAATGGCGCCGATACCGCATTTATTCTGGCCGCTGCCGGCCTGGTACTGTTGATGACACCGGGCTTGGCCCTGTTTTATGCCGGGATGGTGCGGGGTAAGAACGTTTTAGGCACCATTATGCAGAGCTTGATCATGATCTCGATTATCTCGCTGGAGTGGGTATATATAGGCTATTCCATGTCCTTTGGCCCCGATGTTGCAGGGTTCGTTGGTGATCTTTCATGGTTTGCTTTAAATGGGGTGACCAATGAGCCAAGTGCTGTTTACGCAACTACTATCCCTCAAACCGTTTTTATGATATATCAATGCATGTTTGCAGTGATAACTCCGGCCTTGATCACTGGAGCTTTTGCAGAACGGGTTCGTTTTGCGCCCTTTGTCCTCTTTAGTCTTCTTTGGGCGGTTTTGGTTTATAATCCGGTATGTCACTGGATTTGGGGCAACGGTGGTTGGATGGCTGAAAAGGGTGTTATGGATTTTGCCGGTGGTTTGGTGGTCCATGTAACCTGTGGGGCAGCCGCCTTGGCCGGGGTGCTGGTAATCGGTCCTCGGAAAGGCTTTGGGAGGGAACATTTTGTTCCTCACAACCTTCCCATGACCATGCTTGGCACAGGTTTACTCTGGTTTGGCTGGTTCGGTTTTAACGGAGGAAGTGCGCTTGCTGCCAACGGCGTTGCCGCCACAGCTTTTGTGGCTACCCATTTGGCCGGGATGGCCGGGATGGCCATGTGGTCACTGATGGAATGGTTGAAACTCGGTAAGCCAACCACTTTGGGTGCGGCTTCTGGTGCCATTGCTGGTTTGGCAACCATTACGCCTGCTGCTGGTTTCGTGGGACCCAACTCGGCGATTCTTATCGGACTCCTTGCCGGAATTATATGTTTTGTTGCGGTACAGTCCAAAGCGAAATTGAAACTGGATGATAGTCTCGACGTAGTTGGCATTCACGGTGTCGGCGGTGTAGTGGGGACTTTACTTCTAGGGGTATTCGCGTCTAAGACGGTTAATCCCGGTGGGGTGGATGGACTTCTCTTCGGTAATGCAAATCAGCTGTTGATCCAGGCTTTCGGGGTAGGTGTAGTATT
>JAOTSI010000082.1 GCA_029865005.1 Desulfobulbaceae bacterium | reverse complement strand
TTTATCAAATTTGGTCACCATATGAACGATGGGTAATTTGAGTTTAATACCTGCAGTGGTGACGGGGTCGCCAACAGGTGCCCCGAAGCGGGTAATAACAGCCTGTTGTCCTTCTTCTAGGATGAAAAAACCGTCCCAGGCGAGAAGACTGGCGGCGACGATAAAAATAAATAATAAGAATTGCAGTGTCTGTTTCATAATATAAGAACCGCTTTAAGCTAAAATAGTGGATTATTGTTCTTTGGTGCTATTTACTTGTCCCTTACTGAGGTCAAGGAATGGTAGAATAGACTGTTTTTCCTGGTCCATTACGTAGATCTGCTTGACCTTGGGTAAGATGTCGTGCATTGCTTCCAGGTACATACGGGTTCTGGTAACATCTTCAGCCTGCAGGTATTCATGGACGATGGCGTTGAAGCGGGCAGTTTCACCTTTGGCTTTATTGATCCGCTCAATGGCATAACCTTCGGCTTCCTTAACAGTTTGTTCTGCACTACCTCTAGCTTTAGGAATGACCCTGTTGTAGGTCTCTTCGGCTTCGTTTACCAGTCGTTTCATGTCCTGATCAGCTTCATTGACTTCATTAAAGGCTGGCTTTACTGAATCGGGTGGATTGATGTCCAGAAGCTGGAGTGTGAAGATTTTCACACCACAGTGGAGGTTGTCAAGTTCACTTTGTAATTCATTCTGGGCATCGTTGGCGAGTTTATCGCGATTTCCCAGAACGTAGTCAAAATCCATATTACCTACGATTCTGCGGGTAACCATCTCGGAAGCATCACGAACAGCTTGCTTGACGTTTTTGACTTTAAAAAGATAATCAACGGGATCTTTAACCTTATATTGCACGATCCAAGCAACGTTAATGACGTTTTTATCGCCAGTGATCATTAATGATTCTTTTTCAAATCCCTTGCGGTCGAAGACAGTTGATTGACCAGGTGAACGGGTGCGAAAGCCGAATTCTTCTTTATACATATACTCAATGTCGACCTTAAATAGTTTTTCAAGATAAGGTGCTTTGAAATGCAGTCCTGAAGGAGATGTACGTTGATGTTTTCCTAAACGAAGGATAACTCCAACCTCCCCAGGCTTAATGGTGTAAAAGCTGGAGAGCATTCCCTGAAAAAGAAGAATAGCAAAGATGATGAGTACAATTTTTATGATTCCGGAAAAAAGAGAATGACCGGATCCAGTGGTAGGAGGTTTAGTGCTTTGAGAGCCGGTTGGACTTTCGTCACTGAAAGCGTCTCGTAATTTTTGAATGAGAATGGAAAGTAAATCTTCCGGACCCGAGGGGCTATTTTTTTTACCCCATGGATTTTGCTGGTCGTTTAAAGACATGGATGATAAACCCTGTGAAAACTGTTTTAGGTGTTGGTCGGTTGACCGTCTGATGCCAATATCTGTATCATACCTTATAAGGGAATGAAATTGATAAAGGCGCTTGGATGTTTATATGAAGAGACATTAAAACATCCTTTATTTAAAACCGGAACGGGACACTATTTCAAGGTATTTTTATTTTTCCGTATCTTTGGTGTTCTTTTATTGTGATCTAGATTTTTGCGCCATTGGCGGTGCGTTTTGAATGTTCTTGTTTATATAACAATAGATTAATAAAATAAGTGCGGTAAGTTAACTCGGCACCTGTGTAGATTCATTATGGGTTAGCATATAAGGCAAGATGCCAGGCCCAAAGGATAGAAGAAAAAGTAACGGTATAGCAGCAGGATTGCGCCCATGTAGATTGAAGAGTGCGGTTGATGGTTGGGAAGAGGTTGTAGATAAAACCAAGTGCTATACCGAAGAGTAGTCCGAATAAGTGGGCACCGAGATCGGTACGTTCGCCGGAAGAACCTAACATAGCCAGTAGGCTTAGGCCAGCTCCCAGGGATATTATGAAGCGCCCGCTTTTTCGTACTATATTGTGGAGCATTTGCATTCCAGTCATGATGCCAATGGCTCCGAATACTGCAGTTGATAGGCCGACTGAGATATGGGATGGTGGGTGTACCCATATGTTGATGGCGTTGCCCATTACTCCGGAGATAACTACTAACAGCCAACCCGTTCCAAAACCGATATGGCTACAGAGTAAATGGATAAGGAAGCCTCCTATGAAACAATTACCGAGAAGATGCGCTGAGTCTGCATGGAGGGTAAGCGAGGTTAGGCAACGATACCACTGGTCCTGTTGAATGACGGCGAACCCGTTGTTTGCTCCATGGAGAAACCAAGGGTTTTTCGCCTCGAATGGTCCAGTTACCAGATAAAACAATGACATAATCTGACATGCGAGAATGGTGGGAAGAGGGGGGGATTGGTGGAGAACGGTTAAAGGACTCTCCTCTACTTGTTTAATATTTTCAGAAAAATACAACTCTAGCTGATGGTGAGCAGCTAGAACATCTCTCTTCTCCACGTAAATATGGCCATCAGTGTTGTCGATACGGTGCATTATCCCCATGGCGCAGAGGACCAAAGAACACTCTTCAAAGTTTGCTCTATAATCGTCCAAGGGGACCAGATTGTCGATATCTTGATAAGACACAGCGGGGCTAATATCGTGAGTCGGTTCGAACTGCTCTTTCATTAAAATGGCTTGTGGTTTGGATGAAGGCGGATTGGTTAAAAAGTATATACACCCAAGCAAGAGGAAAAGAAAGGTTTTGAGCGAATGAAAGGAAAGGGTATGGCAAGGTTGCGTACCGTGTATTTACACAGTATAGAGGGGGAGGTTGGTATAGCTTGTCGGTTGTCGAAATAGATGAGAATCATAAAAAAAAGGCGTAACCAATGAAGGTTACGCCTTGTACTCGCATATGGTGCCGAAGGGGAGACTCGAACTCCCACGAGGATACCCCCACTAGACCCTGAACCTAGCGCGTCTACCAATTCCGCCACTTCGGCATTCGATGGGGCAATATGCTAGTGAAACCGACTTTTGTCAAGAAAATCTTTTCGAACTTTAAGAAAAAAAGAATATAAAGTTTACATTTGGACGTATCTATGAAAATAATTCGTGATTATAAGGAAATAACGAAACATCTCCCCTATGCATGTGTTACTATAGGTAATTTTGATGGGGTTCACCAGGCTCATGGTCGTATTTTTGACCAGGTGGTTAGTAAGGCGAGAGAGCATCAGGGAAGCAGTGTGGTTGTGACTTTTGATCCCCATCCTCTAAAGATTCTTAAGCCGGGAGGTATAAAGTTAATCTCGACTATCGAGCAGAAAATAGAAAGTATTCGTATGGCCGGTATTGATTATCTGGTTATCCTCCCTTTTGATCGTGACTTTGCTGCGACCACGGCTAAAACTTTTGTGGACGAGGTGTTGGTAGGAGCTATCGGGGTGAGGGAATTGGTGGTTGGCTACGATTATGGGTTCGGTCGGGGACGAGAAGGTAATATTGATTTTCTCAAGCAACAGGGTAAGGAGAATGGCTTTCCGGTGACTGTGGTGGAGGCGCATTATGAGGAGGATATGTTGGTGAGTAGTACTAAAATTAGAGAATTGGTTACCGAAGGCCGGATGCGTGATGTTGAAAAATTATTGGGCAGATATTATCAAATAAGAGGTGAGGTGCAACGGGGGAGGCAACGTGGAGGCTCTGTTGTTGGTTTTCCAACTGCTAACTTACAAATATTGCATGATGACCTCTGTCCGAAGCATGGAGTTTATGTAACTCAGGTTATCTATGCTGGGAAATGTTACGGCGGCGTTTCCAATATCGGCTATAATCCAACTTTTGGAGAAGGAAAGTTGGTAGCTGAGACTCATATATTTGATTTTGATGCTGATATTTATGGCAAACCTTTGAAGATAAATTTATTGAAGCATTTGCGCGGTGAAAAAAAATTCAGCGGTCCTGAAGAACTTGCCGCCCAAATAAGAAAAGATATTTCTGTGGCTCGTACAGTGTTGGAGGAAGCCCATCAGGAACTTCTCATTACGTGCAGTAATGAGGAAGATTAATGTAATTGGTCACAGGCTCCTCATCTTTATGCGGTTGCCCCTGCATGCATAGAAGGGCTATAGCGAGCAGCGGCCACTGTCTAAATCTGAGGCACCTGTGACCACTTACAGCTTTGCACGGTATTAAATCAACTAGTTATGAACCATGAGATCAGGTGTCTATTAATATAGGTAGGGCGTAGGTGCTTTATCGCCAAGCGGTTGCCCGGCTTGCATGGAGAGTTGTTAGCTAGCAGTGTCTATTATAATGTAATAATGTAACGGTTGCCTTGATAATATAGATGGCTAAAAAGACATGCAGGTAGGGGCAGACTCCGAGATGGGATAATTAATTTTCTGTAAATTAGTCGGTTATAACTGGTAAATTAAATATGCAAGTTCTTATAGTGTAAAATTATTATTTCTGTTGATTACTAGGTTGGTTATTCTCCATTTCTAATTTCATTGAGTTCTGTTATGGGTTCGTTTGAGTTCTCTGCGTGGCCTGGCTAATAGTTTGATATAGTATGTATAATCAATAGCGTGCTCTTGCTTAGTTGTTGTATGGCTGAATGTTCAAGGATTTAGGTTGAGAAAAAAATCGACTTGCCTCAAAACAGTTCGTGCCTATAATGTTAAGAACTCATTTCCGATTACTCTGGAATGAATTAGATGATATTTGTTTAAATATAAAGATGCTATAATATTTCTCCGGCGGTGGTCGGTTAATTAAATTTGTTTGAAAAGGAACGAGTAATGTCTCAAAAGCAACCAGGAAAAGATTTAAACTCCGTAATAAGTGAATTAGAAAAAGTGGCCTCGGAAAATCCTGACAACGTCATTGCCCACCATCAGCTTGGCTTGGTTTATCGTCAGGCTGGCCGGACTGAAGATGCAATTACTGAGCTGCAGCGGGCCATTGAATTAGATGATCAATCCGTAGAGAGCATGATTAATTTGGGGGCTCTCTATTTTGATATTGGTGACTTGGAAAAGGCTTTAGCTATGAATGAACAGGCATTGAGTGTGACCCCTTTAATGGCTGAGGCTCATGTAAATATAGGTCTTATTCGTCAGCAGGAGCAAAGGGTTGATGATGCTCTAGAAGCTTATCTTAAGGCTACTTCAATTGAGCCTAAATTGATTACTGCCTGGATAAATCTTACTTCTGCCTACACCATGAAGCAGGAAGATGACAAGGCAGTTGAAGCAGCACGAGAGGCGATCAATCTTGATCCAGATTCTGCCATGGCACGTAATAATCTTGCGGTAGCGCTTTATTTCAAGGGTGAATACAAAGAGTCCCATGAGAATATGCTCAATGCCAAAGAACTCGGTTACTCCGTGGATCCACGGTTCGCACAGGCACTGGAAAAAAATATGGCTGGCGAATGAAGAATAAAACGAAATTTAAAAACAAACCGTGGTGCCCCTTTTGCGGGATGGATGTAGGGCGCGCCCGGGATGCGGAACAACGTAAACTTGATGAGTTTCCGGTGGGTAATTGTGAGTGCGGGGCAGTGTATGTGTGCGATGCAACAGGGCATAATGTTGGGTCGGCCATGGTTGAGTGTCTCGTTCATGCCTGTAATGATTGGGATCTTGCCTGGGAGCTATTGCCGGAAGATGATTATCTGACTGGAAGAATAGATAATTATGATGATGTTACTCATCAGGTTGTAGAAACCAGGAATTTGGATGGAAGAGCTGTCCGCGGCGTACTCTATTTTGTCAGGCTCCATAAGGATATTGCGGAAATCAGTGAACGTGTAACCAAGGGAAAGAGTTCTGGGGTCCAGAGAAGAGGGGAAGAAAAACCTTCTTCGGTGAAGTTGGAACCCCTTGATCCCAAACGTAAGAAAAAGCGTACGAATAAGCAAGAGGTTAAAGACCTTGCCGCTCGTGACGCTGTGGATGAACTTGTCATGCTCTGTTACGATGATAAGCGCACCCTTCGTTTTTTGCAACGTTTGCTGTATGCACCGGATAAAGCAGAACGATATCGTCTTGCTGGCCTTCTTGGTAAGGTTTGCGCAAGTGTTGCAGATCGTGAGCCGGGACAGGTTGCGGATTTGCTTCATAGGCTTTTTGAGGCTTGTTCTGATTCTGCTGCAACCAATTGGGGCATGGTTGAAACCATTGGCTCGGTAGTGAGTCGGCGGACAGATATTTATGGCGCATTTGCCCGTTATCTTCTTAATTATATAGGCGATCCTGAAACTCGTGAGGCAGTTCTTTGGGGACTGTCGGAGGTTGCGGCGGTTCGTCCAGATCTTATTCGGAAGATACCGTTTTATTCTACCTTTCAGTTTTTGGAAGATGAAGATCCGGTTGTTAGGGCGCTTACCGCGCGGTTGCTTGGACGGATAAAAGCAAGTGAGGTATCTTTTCAGCTCATGGGCTTGCAAAATGACTCTACCGAAGTGGTTATCTATGACGATGGTCGTGGAGTAACAACCACAGTGGCTGATATGGCGATACTTGCTGCCAGCGAAATTCACAATAATAATCAAGGGGAAGATAAGAGTGAGTGATCAAATTCAACCCATTAATACCATAGGCTCCATGGCGGAAGATGAAAAACCCGAGAAAGAGCAAACTATTAGTCAGATAGATTATGATAAAGGCAAGGAGCTATTGGAAAAAGAACAATATTCCGAAGCTGCGATAAATTTCCATAATGCTCTTAAGGGATTTGAGGAGGCAGGGGATAGATATGGAGTTGCCAATGCCTCGGATCGGCTCGGTGACGTGTGTCTGGCTAAGAAAGAATATAAAATGGCCATAGATAATTATCTGCGTGCCTTGGAGATCATCCGTAAGGATGAGGATTCTTGGTCGGAATTATCGTTGAACAAAAAAATGGCTAAAGCCCACGAAGGATTGGGTGAGCTGAGTAAAGCCTTGGAACTGATGTTTGATGTAAGTGAGCATTATAGCCTGACTCGTAATCCCAAAGGTACGGTTGAGACTTTAGAAGAGATCGGTAGACTTTTTGAAGTGGCAGGTGAAAAAGAAAAGGCTGCTGATGCTTATCGTACGGTTGCTTCTGTTCACAGAAATTTTAAACATAAGAACATGGCGGCGGATTTTGAGAAAAAGGCCGATGCATTGAGCGGTAGTTGATTATGTTTACCGGTATAATACAGGGGTTTGGCAAGTTAGTGGAAAAGCGTCCATCTGGCGGAGGAATGATCTTTGCCTTGGAAGCAGCCTTTGATCTGGTCGATCCGGAAGAGGGAGAATCCATTGCGGTTAACGGCACCTGTTTAACGGCTCGTAATATTCAAGGTCGTAAGTTTTATGTGGATATATCTCCAGAGAGTCTCACTCGGACCAATTTAGGAAAGTTGGCGACGGGGGATGTGGTAAATTTGGAGCGCGCTTTAAGACTAAGTGATCGCTTGGGTGGTCATATGGTAAGTGGTCATATTGATGCCCTGGCTGAGGTAGTTGAACGCAGGGCTTTGGGAGATTTTACACTTTTTACGTTTTCCTTGCCCACTTCTCTGACAAAATATGTTATTGAGAAGGGTTCAATTGCCATCAACGGAATCAGTTTGACCGTTAATCAATGTTGGGATGATCGATTTTCGGTTTCCATTATCCCCCATACCTTGGAAATAACTACCCTTGGTCGCGTTAAAAAAGGCGACACGGTAAATATAGAAGTGGATATAATAGGCAAGTATGTTGAAAAACTGCTTGCCCCAAAAGATGCGCAATCAGAGGTTCGTAGTTCGTTGAGCAGGAATTTCCTCTCCGAACATGGATTTTTGCGCTAAAGCCGCCTTTTAGGGCGGAAGTAGAGGCTTGAACATGGGAGTCAGTTCAATCGAAGAGGTCCTGGAGGATATCCGGGCCGGTAAGATGATCATTCTAGTCGATGATGAAGATCGGGAAAATGAGGGTGATCTATACATGGCCGCCGATGCGGTAACCCCGGAGGCTATTAACTTCATGGCCACCCATGGTAAAGGTCTTATTTGCCTGGCCATGAGTCCCGATATTATAGAACAACTTAATTTGCCGATGATGGTGCGTGATAATAAGTCACCCTACGGTACCGGCTTTACCATTTCTATCGAAGCTCGTACCGGAGTTACCACCGGTATTTCTGCAGCAGATAGAGCCAGAACCATCGAGGCTGCTGTTGCTCCCGATGCGAAACCGTCCGATATTATCAGCCCAGGTCATGTTTTCCCGCTCAGAGCCAGAAAAGGCGGGGTGCTCGTACGTACCGGTCAGACGGAAGGGTCGGTGGATCTCTCTCGGCTCGCAGGGCGACGCAAGGCAGGTATAATCTGTGAGATTATGAAAGATGACGGCACAATGGCACGAATGCCCGATTTGGAAGAATTTGCCAAAAAACATGATATGAAAATAGCGACTATTGCTGATTTAGTGGCATATCGCATGCGTGAGGATCGTTTGGTGCATCGGGAAACCGAGGCTCGATTACCTACCGGACATGCCGGAGATTTTCGGGTTGTTATTTATACCAATGATGTGGACAAATATGAACATGTGGCCTTGGTAAAAGGGGAAATTGACCCTGAAAAACCGGTTATGGTACGAGTTCATTCCGAATGTCTTACCGGTGATGTTTTTGGTTCCTCCAGATGTGATTGTGGCTCTCAACTCCATGCCGCAATGGAGATGGTGAATCAGGAAGGGTGTGGGATTATACTCTATATGCGTCAGGAAGGAAGAGGGATTGGGTTGGTTAATAAACTCAAGGCTTATAACCTTCAGGACGAGGAAGGACTTGATACCGTGGAGGCCAACGTGCAACTCGGTTTTAAACCAGATCTACGTGATTATGGAATCGGAGCCCAGATTCTTCGTGATCTCGGAGTACGCAAAATGCAACTACTTACCAATAACCCTAAAAAAATTGTTGGACTGGAAGGGTATGGTTTGAAAGTGGTTGATCGCTTTCCTATTGAGATAGTTTGTGAGTCTGAGAATAAGGAATATCTTCGTTGCAAACGGGATAAGATGGGTCATTTGCTAGAGATCTACGAGGATGAGCAAGTTCCACTCACCGATGTAACTGGTGATCCATGATTAAGTAACTAGTTGTTTGGTTAAATGTAATATTTTTTTTCGGAGAAAAAAATGGCACGATATATTGAAGGTAATTTGCTTGGACAAGGGCGCAAGCTCGGGATAGTGGTGGCTCGCTTTAATTCGTTTATTTCTGATAGATTATTGGAAGGAGCCATTGATAGTTTAGTTCGTTCCGGAGTGGCGGATGATGATATTGATGTGGCTCGGGTACCGGGAGCATTTGAAATCCCACTTGTTGCCCAGAAGATGGCGAGATCCGGTAAGTACGACGCCGTTATTACCTTAGGCGTTGTTATTCGGGGTGCGACTCCGCATTTCGATTTCGTTGCCGGTGAGGTTGCTAAAGGTTCAGCTCAGGTGATGTTGGAAACCGGTGTGCCAATACTCTTTGGAGTGTTGACCACTGAGACAATTGAGCAAGCAGTTGAAAGGGCCGGTTCAAAGGCCGGTAATAAGGGCTCTGAAGTGGCTGTGGGAGCCTTGGAGATGATAAATCTTCTTGGCGCCATGGAATAAGAGTATTCTTCCCGTAACCCAACCAGGAACTGATATTTATATGGGTAAGCGCAGAAAATCACGAGAGATTGCTTTACAGTTCCTGTACTCCTATGACTTTCAGGGATCAAGCACCAAGTTGTCGAATATTGAGGCTGAGTTTGAAAAATTTAGTCTTAATTTTGAACCTGCAAAAAAGGCAATGGTCTATGCCCGCGAATTGGTGGTTGGAACAGAAGCTCGTCTTGCAGAAATAGATGATATTTTACAGAAACATTCTCATAATTGGCGTCTTGAGCGGATGTCGTCCGTTGATAGAAATGTTTTACGGATAGCGGTTTTTGAAATGATTTTTACCCCCGATGTCCCCAGCTCTGTTTCTATAAATGAGGCTTTGGAAATAGCCAAACGCTATTCACATCACGAATCAGTGTCTTTTATTAATGGAATTTTGGATGCCGTTGCCATTTCCCACGGTTCCAAAGAAGCTTCCAATTCTCGCCCGAACTGATTATTTGTAAATATAGCCGGTTGCTGGGGCTGAAACTAGATGATTTAATACGTCTGGTGGCTGTGATGGTTCAGGTGGTTTAGGTTTATACAGTTGTCGCTGCTTGTCATAGTCTTTCTATGCGGGCGGGGGCAACTGTATGAAGATGAGGTTTCTGGATTATTTACTCGTATATTCCTGTTTTTGTGTTTCCTCAGAAAAGCGGGTTTCTTTCCTTGTTTTTTTTCTATTTTCGTTTAACTTAGTAGATCCTCATCGTTTCCGGGTCAAAGGTGTTCCGTTTATTTTTACGAGGTACACAATTGTAGGTCCCGCAACGTTATATATTCTCTATTTCTCTAGCAACGGAACCATACCGTGTCCATTCAGGAAAAGTACTCTAAATTTATAAAAGAAATACTCTTTATTGTTACTCTCTCCGTCGCCTTGTTCCTTCTTTTTTGTTTGGTAAGTTATTCTAAGGGACTATTGGCTCTGCCAGCGGTATATCAGGAACCCGTTGATAACTGGTGCGGAGTAATAGGTCATTATTTAGCACGTTATTCTTTAAGCTTTCTCGGCATGGCTAGTTTTTGTCCTATAATTATCCTTGTTTATAGCTCAATTTCCTTTTTACGAAAAAATGAAACTCTCGATAGGTTGCCCTTTTTGGTAGCAGGGATCACTGGGACCACAATCTCCATAGCCACCTTATTGGCAGTAATGGAGGTAAATATATTTTTGGACGGTACTATATTACCAGGGGGGTATGTTGGTTTTCTGCTTAATAACATATTGATCGGCTTCATAGGTACCGCAGGTTCCATTTTGCTATGCTTTACTCTATTGCTTTTTTCATTGATGGCTGCGGTTCGCTTTTCCCCCTACGAGTTTACTCTTTGGGTAACCCAATTTTTTTCTTCGTTGGTCATATATATTCATCGTAAAACAGGTGCATTATGCAGGGATTGTTTTGAAATAGTAAAAGAAAAAGCAGGTTCTCCACCTCTACTTTCTGGAGCTGTACGTGGCAGGCAACTTGGTCGAAATGTACGTTTTATCGATGTACCTTTGGAAAATGAAAAAGTTGTTTATGATGAGCCGGAGGTTCCTATTTATACAAATATAGAGACTCAATCAGTGGGAGTAAATCTTGAAACTACTTCCGACCAGGTGATCCATCAATCTTATGAAACAAGGGATGTTGAGACGGAGAATCAGGAAGATGAGCAAGAAGAAGTGGAGATTCAAACAGTTGGATCGGAAATAGAAGAGGAGAAAACCAAGCCATTAATTTATCATACTTTTGAACAGGAATACCATGAGAATGATATAGAGAATGATAGGGAAGATAATATTATCCCTGTTATTAACCAAGCACCTGAAAGGCAACCTGAAGAGAGTATAAAGAAACCTGAAATAGCGCCCGAAGTTGTTCAAGTTGCTAAATCTAAAGAAGAACCTGTGTCGGAACAACCTCAACAACCAGTTATTCATCGCCAACCTTCTACTGGGGAGGAAGTGGCCCCTGCTCAGGAGTCTTTAAGTCAGCAACGGGTTCCAGCTTCTCAGCAGCAAACCCCAGAGGTTCAAGAACAAGCGTCAGTGGTTCAACAACAGGGTTCAGTTTCTCCGCATCAGCCCTCGGTTCCTTCGCAACAGGTCCCTGCTGTTCATGAAGCGGTTAAAGTGGAAAAGGTTTCAACTTCCCAAGGAAATGATGAGGAACGTACTTTTTCTTCAGGGCAATTTGTATTGCCGCCTATCTCTTTGTTGGATCCCCACAAGGATTCGGCTGGTGTTGATATTGACAAGGAACATTTTTTTAAAATTAGCAAGATATTAGAGCGTAAGTTACTTGACTTTAATGTTAAGGGCAACGTTGTTGGTATTTCTCCCGGACCGGTGGTAACCACTTACGAATATTCACCAGCACCTGGAGTTAAGATAAATAAGATAATGTCTTTGGCCGATGATCTAGCCATGGTTCTTAAAGTGGAACGAGTCAGGGTAATGGGTTCGATACCAGGTAAAGCTGCAGTGGGAATAGAGATTCCCAATCCGGTACGTAAAACGGTTTTTCTCCGTGAGATTCTTGAGAGTCAGGCATACAGTAATTCCGAATCACGACTGTCTTTGGCTATGGGCTTGGACTCGGTTGGTCAGGCAGTGATAGCCGATTTGACAAAAATGCCCCATTTGCTTATCGCTGGGGCTACCGGTGCAGGCAAATCTGTTGCAATCAATGCTTTTATTGCCTCAATGTTATATAAGTCAACTCCGGAAGAAGTCCGGCTGTTGATGATAGATCCTAAACGCATCGAACTCTCAGTTTATGAAGATATTCCACACCTTTTACATCCGGTGGTGGTGGAGCCCAAGATGGCTAGCCGT
>JAOTSI010000081.1 GCA_029865005.1 Desulfobulbaceae bacterium | reverse complement strand
AGATAAATATTTATGATTTGCAGAAAATATTGGCATCTCATATGTAGGATTAAATAACATAGTCATTTATAGTGAAGCGGTTATAGGTACCTCAGATTTAAGAAGTTGCAATTGTGACCATTTACGATCTCGCGGTCTATTAAATCAGCTAGTTATAATCCCTGTGGCCAGGTACTATTTATAAGCTTCGATCAAAAATAAGCAGGTGGCTATAAATAGTGCTGATTTGAACTGTTTTATGTTGGTAAAAGCTACAGTAAGTAATTCGCGTTTGCTAAAAAAATATAACCGTTCACCGGGTTGGAAAGAAAAGTTCTATTACATCTTGCCTAGCCCATGGTTTGACGGAAAAGAAGCAACCAAGTATGATATGAATCTTAATAAACAATATTTTCTACAAAAACTAAACTAGTTATGCTGTAGGGTTCTGCGGTTAGGTCTAGTCGTTCGGAGTAAGTTATACCATTATGGTTCCCTTAGATAATACTAATAAAACAGTTTTTATAACTGGTGCAAGTCGTGGCATTGGCGCGGCTATTGCCCGCCGATTAGCTGCTTCTGGTTTTGATATTTGGCTTAATTATGCAGGGAATCATGAGGCGGCAAAGCAGGTGGCCACTGAAGTGGAACAATTTGGGAGAAAATGCACCTTATTACCCTTTGACGTCAGTGATGAAGATGCAATTGAGGAAACCTTGGTTCCTTTACTGGAGGATGAGGTGCCTTACGGTTTTGTTCATAATGCTGGCATCGCAAGAGATTCTCTGGCCGCCATGATGCCACGAAAAGATTGGGATCGGGTGTTGGGTGTGCATCTGACCGGTTTTTTCCTCTTATCTCGCTTATTGGTGAAATCCATGCTTGGCAAAAGGCAAGGGCGCATTATCGCTATTGGTTCGGTGTCCGGTGAAATGGGGCAACCGGGTCAGATAAATTATGCAGCGGCTAAGGCAGGGTTGGTCGGAGCCTGTAAAACCTTGGCCAAGGAAGTTGGCCGCCGTAATATTCTGGTTAATGTGGTTTCGCCTGGTCTCATTGAAACCGATATGATTCGTGATGTGCCCACCGAGCGGGTTTTACCGCTCATTCCTTTGGGACGGGTAGGGCAACCTGAGGAAGTGGCGGGTATGGTAAATTTCTTGCTTGGCGAGGAAGCTGGTTATATAACCGGGCAAGTTATTTCGATTAATGGGGGGCTCTATATATGAGTGGGGAAACCGCTCCACAGTTGCCCTGTTCTGCAGTTGATTTGGTCCCCCATGAGCCGCCTATGCTTCTGGTGGAGCGGGTTATTTGGGTTGCTAATAGTGAGGATCCAGACGGTTGGTCCATTGTGGAGGCTCATGCACCGGAAGATGGAATTTTTGTTGCTGACGGTGGAGTGTTGCCGGAATATCTTATTGAATTGGCAGCTCAAGCCATTGCAGCAGTAGACGGCTATGAAAATTTGCGCTGTGCATTGGGGCCATCTGTTGGTTTTTTGGTCGGGGTGCAGGATTTTATCTGGCAGGCAGAGATACTGACAGGTATGGCTTTACGCATTGAACTCAATAAATCGTTCTCCTTTGGTAATATGAAAATTTTTACTGCACTGGTGTATGCCTCCGATAAGCTTGTCTGTCGGGGCGAGATTAAACTATGGAAAGACGAAACTCGATGAGATATAAATACAATTGCTTGGCGACCGGGCACAGTAATATACTTTTTTTACTGACTTTTGTTATTTGTTGTCTCTCATCTTGGAACGTTTTTGCCGTATCGGAAGTAGATGAACTCAAGGTCTTTCTTGCCACAGTCAAGCAACGAGTTGCTCAAACCGGGTCGGTTTCCTGTAAGTTTGAGCAACGTCGCAGTTTGGCAGTTTTTAGTAAACCAGTGATTTTTCACGGTCGCATGGCTGTTCAACGGCCTGATAAATTGCGTTGGGAAAATATCTCGCCCGTACCCTCGGTGATGATTTTTTCCGGGGATAGCGGGATACGCTGTAATGATGATGCCGAGCCGGTGCGCTTTGACTTGGCTTCCGACCCGGTTATGAAAATGGTGGCTGAACAGATTTGGACTTGGGCCGATTCGGCCTATGACAAGCTGCGAGATCAATATCGGATATCTCTGACTGCTCCATATGTCGTAGAGCTGGTGCCCCTAGGGGGGCAATTGGCTGAAACGGTGGCCTCCATCCAGGTCACCTTTGGAAGCCTATCTCTGCAGCCAGAGAATGTGCTGATACTTGAAAAGGAAGGGGATAAGACTGAGCTGCGTTTTTATAATTATATTAGCGGTCGTTCCCTGGATGAAACACTTTTCACCTCATGCTATCAATGAGTTATATATTCTATCGTGTCCCATCTTTTAGATAAGCCCGTATTAAAATGGTTACTGGTTCTTCTGGTAGTTTGTGGAGCTAGTTTTTTCGCCTCTTCATTGCAATTACGAGAAGATGCCATGGATATGTTGCCCGATGCTATGGTTAAGGGTGATATGGCCATTTTCAATAAACTTGGTCTGGTTAACCGGGTTTATATTAACGTCGGTATCGATTCAGCAGAGCCGGAAATCTCTCTTGCCCAATGGGGTGCGTTACGACGCAGCGTTGAAAAAATGGGTGACATGCTTGCCAGGGAGCCGCTTTTTGATCAAACCTCTTACCGGCTGGATCCCGGTTACGAGCTTGCCTTTATGGAGGATATTCGCACTCGTTTACCTGAAATGCTTACAGCGGACGATTATCTGGTTTTAGAGACTAAGGTGAGTGAGGAGGGGGTGCGAACTGCGTTGGAAGGTGTCTTTCGGATGCTTAACTCCCCAGCCGGTATTGCTATGGCGAAGCAGATAGTTGCTGATCCCCTGGGGCTGACCCTATTGGCGGCCGAACGGCTTAAGGGGATGCGAGGTGAGTTTGCGGTTAATCTGCGGGACGGGCTTTTTGTTGCCGAGGATGGAAAAAATTGTTTGATCTGGGCCGATGCCGCCACTTCTCTTACCGATTCGCAAAATGCCAGAGACGTGAACCGTCGGTTACAAAAAATAATAGCCGACTCTCTGGAACCAGGTATTAGCGCCTACACCATCGGGACTCTGCCCCATACCCTTTCTAATATTAATATGGTGGATAAGGATCTAAAGCTTCTCCTTCCGCTGGCAACCATTGTTTTGGCAGTTTTTTTGTTTTGGGTCTTTCGTAGCATGAAGGCTTTTTTGGTGTTGTTTATTCCCTTTTTAGCCGCTCTCCCATCTCTTGCTCTGCTTCATTATATTTATCCGAAAATAAGCGCAATGGCCTTGGGGTTTGGAATTGTGTTGACTGGCTTGGCTGTTGATTTTGCCGTTCATATTTATTTGGCTTTAACTCGTGAATCGGGTGGGAGAGATGCGATCTTACGCAACCTTCGTCGTCCTGTTTTACTCGCTTGGATTACCACCTCAGCTGTTTTCGTTATTTTGCTCTCGTCCTCGGTCTCCTCTCATCGTCAAATGGCTTTATTGGCCCTTTTTGGCATTACTTTTGCGGTAATCTTTAGTTGGCTCTTGGTGCCTACAATTAGCGGAGGTCATGGTCTGCGTCTTGGTGGGGGAGAGAGATTTTTCAGTAGGGATTTTCCGTCTGGCCCCCCTCAGTTGCTTATTTGTGCTTGGGTGCTGTTTCTGACTGCCGGTGCTTTTGCCTGGCCCCATCTGCGTTATAATGGTGATATGCAGGTTCTGGATGCGGTGAATGATGAAATTAGACGCACTGATACGGATTTTAAGAATAAATGGCGTCGGGCAGATGATCAGGCTTTTGTGGTCGCAACCGGCAAGAATCTGGATGAGGTCCTGGATCGTAACGATTTGGTGAATTCTTATCTTGCTGAACACCTAGGAGGTGTCTACCACTCCATGGCTCCCATGTTGCCTGGGCTGGAGACTCGATTGCAGCGGCACCAATTATGGAATTCTTTTTGGACTATTCATCGAGATCAACTAGATGAGCGGATGCGACGTATCGGGGTGGAGCTTGGCTTTCGGCCTGATTCTTTTTCCCCATTTATAGCTAGTCTCCATAGGGACGCCAGAATCAAATCCAGTGAGGAGTTGCTTAGTGGTCCTTTTCGTTCCCTGTTCTCTTCCATGGTACGTGATTCTGGGACGAGGGGACCTGAGTCGGTTTTGGCGCTTACCGTGGTTCCTCTTCGAGAAGGGAGTTTGCCAATTATTCAAAATTTGGCTTTAAAGGAAAAACATATTCATGTGATCTCATCACAGGGCTGGCGAAGGGATGTGGAGCAAATGCTTCGTTCAGATATAGTTCGACTCTCTTTTTTGGGAATAGCTATGGTCTGTATTGTGGCTCTGTTTTCCTTTCGGCGTTTCCGACCAGTGGTTGCTGCCTTGGCTCCGGTGGGTTCTGCCCTTTCAGCCATGGCTCTTTGGGACTTCTGTATGGGTAATGGAATGAATCTTATGCATGTGCTTATGGGTTTGATGGTTATTGGCTTGGCGGTTGATTATGGAATTTTTTCGGTTTGTGCTCACCAACAGGGGATATCAGCTGTTACCCGTCGGGCGGTATCGGTCTGCGCAGTGAGTAGCTGTATTGGGTTTGGCGTGTTGTCTTTGGCGGGCCATCCGGCTCTACACTCCTTGGGTTCTACCGTTTTAATCGGTATAGGGCTGGCATGGCCCACCGCTATTTGGGTGACCCCGGCTATACTTGGAAAGGCAAAGCAATGAACCGATATTTATCACTATTGTTCTTGGTACTTTGGTGCTGTGTTGGTTGTTCAGCTCGTTCGCCATTTATTGGAGAGCCAGTTGCGCAGCGTCCAGAGGCCGCAGATTTATGGGGGTTGCGAATTGTTCATCGTGATTCCCCCAAATTTTCTGGCATAATGGGTTTGGAAGCCAGAGAGCAGGGAGTTTATTGTGTTGTCCTGGATGCCACTGGAGTTCCTTTGTTGGAAGGGGTTGTGATGTCGCCTGATACCATAGAGGTTACCAGATGCATAGAAGAATTACGCAAACGCCGCTTTCCCGAGCTGATAAGTCGGGTGGTGGGTGGTTTGTATTTTACGCCCCTTAATTCGCATTGTTCCTGGTATGATTGGGGTTGTGCTGTTCGTTTTGATTTGGAAAATGGGCCAGGCGAGATGGTGGAATATCGTTTTGGACCCTTCACCGGCTGGCGAGCAACGGGTAACCCTGGTTTCGAAAATGCTGTGGAAATGATGGTTTCTTTCCCCTGGCAGGGGCTAGACGTATATATGAAAAAAATGTAGGAAGAGTCATATGGAGTCCATTGAAGATAGTTTACGTAACACGGCTCTACGTTCATGGGAAGTTGATGCAACTTCCGGTGAAATTCGAGGGGAATTTCTTTTTACTGCTGATTTTCCGGCTTTTGCCGGACATTTTCCCGGTCGTCCGGTGTTGCCAGCCATCGTTCAGTTGGCAGCGATTCGGGTTATGTCTTCTAAGGCTTTGGACAAAAGGTTTGTACCCCTGGAAACAGTGCGAGTTAAGTTTAAAAATATGATCGGACCCAATGAAAAGGTGCGGGTAGTGGTTAAAATAGTATCAAAAGGTGAGCGAGTCCACATGTCTTTTACCCTGGACGGAGCAAAGGGTAGGGCTGCATCTGGAGAGATAATCTGCGGAGTTGAGGGGTGACCATGCGACAGCGCAGGAACAGGGGAGAGGTTCCAAACTATTTTGAGCCAGAGGAGGGAGCGCCGGAACCTTTGCTGGCCAAGTGTAGTCGAAGAGTACGCTTTGAGGAGGTGGACCCCCTACGTATCGCTTGGCATGGTCGCTATGTGAGCTATTTTGAAGATGGTAGAGTGGCCTTTGGTCACCAATATGGCCTTTCATATGCTGAGTTTATGAAGCATAAGGTGGCCGCTCCCATTGTCCAATTACACCTTGATTACTTAGCTCCACTTACCTTTGATGAGTTGTTCACCATTGAAGCGGTCTTGCATTGGAGTACGGCCATGCGACTAAACTTCACTTTTGCCATTCGTAAAGAGAACAATCAATTAGCTGCCACCGGCTACTCTGTGCAGGTACTAACGGATTTAATAGGAAATGTAATCTTTTTTCCTCCTGACTGGGTAATGCAGTTCCAGGAAAAGTGGCGCTCTGGTAAATGGTAAACTATGTACCGTTAATTTAGGTATATTTTTCCGCGACCCTAAATGTGAGGTCGGCTAAACAAGAATAACTTGAATCTTGCTGGGATTTGTCGGCCGCCCACTGTGGGTGCCCGGTAAAACTAAAAGTGTCTTTCGCAACCCTTAAGCTAATAGAGTGTACCTGGTCACAGGTGCTATAGAATTATGCAGTTGCCGCTGCTCGCTATAGCCCATCTATCTGGGTAGTGGCGATCGCAGGAAGATGATGCATCTGTGTCCACTTACCTTTATTTAGGTAATTTTTTTTCGCGACCCTAAATGCGAGGTTGGCTAAATAAGAATAACTTGAATCTTGCTGGGATTTGTAGGGGCACCCCCCTGTGGGTGCCCGGCTGAACCGAGAGAATCCCTTGAAATTATAACGTCAATAGCATTGCCCCTTGTGGCCATCCGGTAAACCCAAGAGCGACCCTTGTAAACTGTAATTCAAAATATTGTCTCATGACTGCCCTTCAATCTTGGTTACAGGTAACGTATTCGTATTTTTTAAGGGGAGGGTTGGGAATTGTATCTTATAAATTTTTATTGTTATGATTTTACTTCGTAACCTGAAATAACATACCGAACCATTGAGGACGACAACGGTGAACAAAAAGGTTGTAGTAGTCGGACGAAGAATACAAACCGCCCTTGGCGATGGAGAGCAAACCTGGTCGGGTTTAACTGGGGGGTGTTCGGGCCTAAGTCCCTTTTTTCTTCCAGGTTTTACCGATGAGTATCCCTTAGGGATGGTTGAGCTGTTAACTGGCCCCATTGGTTCCTATGCCAGGTTATTGGAGCTTATTCGCCACCTCGTGGTTGGTTATGAATTATTGTCGGAAATAGCTGCGGAAGCAGAACTACTAGTTGCAACCACTAAGGGAGCTGCTGATGAAATACTTTCCGGTAATATAAATTCCTTACAGGGGCAAGCTTGGCAGATCGGCAAACTAGCAGCTGAGCAATATGGTATCAAGGGAGAGGTGCAAACCATAAGCGCGGCCTGCGCCTCCGGAACCTTAGCGCTAATTCGCGGTGCCCAACGTATTCGGGCTGGTAACACAAAAATAGCCGTAATTCTGGGGATTGATCTCGTCAGTCGTTTTGTTGCTGCTGGTTTTGCAAGCCTGAAAGGTTTGGCACCCAAACATTGTCGTCCTTTTGATCAGCAGCGGGACGGTTTGGCCCTGGGCGAGGGTGCAGGTTTAATTATTCTTGCTGATGAAGAGTATGCCCATAGCCAAGGTCTGCCGTGTGAAGCTAGGTTGAGTGGCTGGGCCACTGGTTGCGACGGGGTCCATATTACTGCGCCATGTCGTGAAGGTAGTGGACTTACCTCGGTACTCCGCCAGATCATAGAGCACTCCGATTTACCAGTTGGCGGGATAAACGCCCACGGCACTGGCACTATGTATAACGATGCGATGGAGCTCACCGCTTTTGCCAATATTTGGGGAGATGAAATACCCCCTGTTCACTCGGTAAAAGGAGCCATAGGTCATTGTCTAGGCGCAGCTGGAGTAATAGAAGCGGCCATAGCTATATCTTCCCTTCAGCAAGGGGTCATCCCCCCTACCACCGGCCTTCGACAAACAGAGAATTCATTTCTGCCCATTTCCCCAAGCACCAGCCTCCCACTTTCTCATCCCTCCATTCTCAGTTGCAATTCAGGTTTCGGCGGTATCAATGCAGCAGTATTATTTTCCCAGTAAAACACCGGGAGACATACAGGTAGCTTCTCTTATTACATTCCAGTAATTTTGCAGCGCTTCCCAGGGCATATGTAACCTATTGATAACAAATGGAGCCTGGATCGGTCTTTTCGTAAACTAAATTTAAAAAATAAGTAAGTTACATCTTTCAGCTCCACCAGAAAGACTAATTTTTTATTAAATATTTAGTTTTATAGTAAAAAGGTCTGGTAAAAGGTATTGTCGGATATGTCGCCAAATCAACGAGTTGCCATGCGACTGGGAACCGCTGAGTATCTTTGTACCCCGTAAAACATTCCAGATGTTTTTCATATAAAAAATGGAGATGTCAGTTTAAAATGAGTTGTTGCTTGCCGAGGACTGTGTAGGGGCGGCCCCCTGTGGCCGCCCGGCAAAACCGAGAGCGACCTTTATAAGCCTTAAGCCAACAAGATTGCTTCCCTGTTGGTTCCCAACGAAAACCTGAATACTAACTATATATATAGAAAATATTCTCGGCACTCTCTTTAGATAAAAGGAAGGGTGACAAAGTAAATTCCTAATACCGCGATCATCATACCCGCCCCCTTTTTAAACCATGCCGCTCCCTGTCCAAAGGCTGAACTAGCCAGGATTTTTTTGACGGTGGCCGTGGAGCTGCCTGCTATGGCAATGGGGATGCAATGACCAATGCCGAAAAGGGTGATAAGCAAAATTCCGGTGGTTATCTTTTGCTGCACCGTGATGATAGCTAGGATGGGGGCGATAAAACCGAAGGTGCAGGAACCGGATAACACCCCATAGGAAAGGCCCAGGATAAATGCGCCTAAGGCCCCTTTTACCTTAAGAGCATTGAGTATGCCGCCGGGCATGGAACATTTGGCAAGACCAAGCATATCCATAGCCACCCAAAGCAAAATAAGTCCAATCAGGATTGGCCAATAGGGGCCGACATCACCAAGCATTCGACCAAGTAGGGCACAAACTGCGCCAACGATGGTAATGGTGATAAATAGACCAGCACTGAAAAGAACTGCGAATTTGATTGCCTGTCGTCCTTGAATGATTTCATCTTGCCCGCCCACATAGGCAATAACCAGCGGAATAGAAGCCATATGGCAAGGACTTAGCAATACACTAATCATCCCCCAAACAAAAGCGCCAAGGGCGGCAATCCAGGTGCCGCTATTGATCCAGGTGTTGACCAGAATAAAAAAAGTATCCAGCATGGCCTTATATTATACTGAAGGGGCATGGACGCCCATGGTACTCAGTTGCTCAACGATTGCCTCTTCACTCATGAATCCCTGGTGACGTAGGATTTCCTTACCGTCTTTATCAAAAAAAATCTGGGTGGGGATTAATGAAACCTTGTATTTTTTGGCCAGGTCCGGCTCTTCCCAAACATCAATAAAAACGATAGCAGCTTTGTCGTTATAGGTTTTTGTGAGTTTTTCAAGAATAGGGGCCATCATTTTACACGGAATACATGTATGTGCTCCCAAGTCCACCATAGTCACCATTCCAGGTTTCGGTACTATTGGAGATGTGTCCGCTACCGCCATGAGCGGAACCGTAATAAAGAGCAGGAGTAAAATTATTAGAAAGAGGGGTGTTTTTTTCATGTTGGTTCCTTGGTTTGTTGCTGCTTTGAATAGAGTTATGCTTAGGGAACTTCCAAAAAATAATCTACTCGACTGACTTGTCTATGGCTCCGTCTTCTGCGTTACGCCAAGGGTTACATACAACAAGTATGCGCTCCTTGGCACGCATTGAAGACAAAGCCCTATCCTACGCCATTCGGGTAGATTATTTTCTTCCGTTTCCCTTAGTGCTCGGTTTGGTTGCTAGCTTGGGAATGTGAAACTGATACTGGTGCGGTATGTTATGCTATGCTAGCAAGTTTTATGTGTTGGGCTTCTGAGTTTTTTTTGGCGCTGCGCCATAATATACCGTTGAGTTGTATATGTTTACTGTACTTGTAAGTATTTGATTTAATATTATTAGTTGTATGAAATGGCCACGGGCGATTCAGTTATTTGCAGTTGCCGCTGTTCGCTATAGTCCATCGTCAGGACTGATTGTTATAGGCAGGTTTGGGGCGTAGGCTAAAATATAATATGACAAAACCCATTAAACCAGAGGCCAATGAACCTAATATAATACCAAGTTTTTCATTAAATAATAAGTTGACGCTGGTTTCCTCAAAGGCAAGTGAACCTATAAACATACTCATTGTAAAACCTACCCCGCATAGAGCGGCAATGCCGTAAAGAGAACTCCAAGATATTCCCTTCGGTAGATTGGTGAATTTAAGTTTAATGGAAAGCCAACAAAGGCCAAAAACCCCTGCTTGTTTACCTATAAATAAGGCAAGAGCAATGCCTAATGGAACGGGGTGCAAAATTTGTTCGGTGCCTACACCGGTAAAATTAATACCTGCATTGGTAAAAGCGAATAGCGGCAAAATCATAAACGCTACGACGGGATGCAGGTCATTTTCCAATTCTTTTAGTGGTGAGGAACTTGGATCTTTTGTCGATTTTATGGGGATAAACATGGCAAGAAGTACACCGGTTAAGGTTGCATGGACCCCAGACTTCAACATGGCTATCCACATAATAACCCCTATTATCATGTATTGACTTTTGGATGTATTATTAAGTCGGTTGAGAAAGGTTAAAATCGGGATGCAGCATGCAACGACTACTAGTGCGGTAAGTGAAAGCTTTTCCGTATAAAAAAGGGCGATGATAATAATTGCCCCAATGTCGTCAAATATTGCCAAAGAAGTAAGGAATATTTTTAAAGCAGAGGGTACTCTTGAGCCTAATAAAGATAGTATTCCCAATGCAAATGCAATGTCGGTTGCAGCTGGAATTGCCCAGCCTTTAATGGCAACGACGTCGCCTTCGTTAAAATAAATATAAATCAGTGCAGGAGCAATCATCCCACCAATTGCTCCTATGGCAGGTAAGATAATATTTTTTTTGTTGGAAAGCTCACCTTCCAGAAGTTCTCTTTTTAGTTCAAGACCAACTAGGAAAAAGAAAATAGCCATTAATCCATCATTAACCCAGAGTAATAATGGTTTCGCGATTTCCAACTCTCCAATTTTAATCTCCACCGGGGTATCAAGGAGTAGTGCGTAATAAGATTGTAAAGGACTGTTGGCAGCGATGATTGCGAGTATTGTTGCGAAAAAAAGGAGAATACCGCTGGATGATTCTAGCTTAAGAAAACTGGTCAGAGTTAAACTTTTAATATTATTCATATGTTTTGTGAAGATTATTTCGAATTAAAGGGAGCTATGCAATATGCGTAGGGGCCATTCTTATGATAGCTATGTCCTGGGAGGATGGCCTGGTCGTTAAAGTTTTAATGTCTCGTAGTAAGATTCTTTTATGATTTTACCTGAAATGGTAATTATTGAGATTTTTTATTGGGTCTCGTCTTCTTGGGTTACTTCTTGCAATACTCTTTCAACTTCCTGTTGTATTGAGGGCATAACTTCTGCCGTGTACATTCCCATTTTATTCATTATGGACTTCCCGGTTTGAGAACCATAAAAATCTACTAACGCTTGCAGTTCTTTGGTGGTAAAAGTTTTTACCATACTCTCCAAAGCAGCTTTTTCTAGCAAGTCAATCCTTATACCTTTTCTCATGAATTTTTTGAATTCAGCTCGTTGTTCAGGGTAAACTTGTTGAGCCAGCTCTTCAATGGTGTCATCTAGTAATTTGCGCATGGAAGCAACTTGCAAGTAATTTGTGGCTGCAACCATTCTGCTTTCGGGTGTATCGGTAGAGTGTACTGCATGCGCTGTAAAAGAGAAACAGAATAACATTGAGAAGGTGATGGTAGTAACTGTTGGTTTTGATATCATGATTACTCCTTGCAGCTATTGTTAAATTGGATGGGAACCAAGTAGTTTCTAAATTAATTTGATCAAAGTGTTAAAGTAAATGCAAGGAATATTCGAGGAAGTTTGATGTGTAACTATTGATATTTTTTCAAAAAGATAGGGCGGCAGTGGTTTTAGCAGGGATTTTAAATTGAGTTACAGGTTCAGGTAAGGGGACATGGAAAACAATGGTTTATCGCTATTTAGTGGGGGTAATCACTTTTAAATTACTGGTGCCTAACTGTTACCAGTTAGCTTCTGTTTTCGACATGTTCAAGATAGGCTTATAAGAAAAATCGTACAAGAATAATGGTAAGTGGTCACAGGCACCTTATCTTCATGCAGTAGCCCCTGCCCGCATAGATGGGCTATAGCGGGCAAGGGCTACTGTATGAAGATGAGGCACTTATGAACACTTATTATCTCGCGGTGTATTAAATCAGTTAGTTATTTTCATTCTCTAATTTTTACTGGTTTTAATCGGTACTTCCAGTCTGAACCCAGTTTGTTGGTATATTCAATGGTTGGGGTCAGGCTGTTTTAGTCAACTTTGTAGGGTTTGAGTGGGCTCCCGTGAATGTAGGCGTATAAGAGGTCGAAAACATTTCTTCGAATGGTGTCGGATTCATTGGCTAATCGGCCGGTAGACGTGTGCGACTAGTTGATTCTCGCCACTGCGGAAGGTTCCAAA
>JAOTSI010000392.1 GCA_029865005.1 Desulfobulbaceae bacterium | reverse complement strand
GGAGAGTCTGGCTCAAATGGGTTGGTGGTTGCCTTTGAAAGAGCAAATAATGAGGAGGTTATTGCCGCAATATCCGAACTTGCTCCAGAGGGCAAATTGTCCATCGCCCAAGAGGTGAAGGGTGTGGCCATTGATTTGACTACCGGTAATGGTGGTGCAGAATCCAAGAAGACGGTTCTCATGATTCTTGGTTCCAGTGAAGTTTGTGAAAAATCATCATTTAAAATGATCACTAAAACGGTACAGAATAACACTGTTCCAATCAATTGGAAACTTCTCGGGCTTGATATTGATAGAGATTGTCGAGAGAAATTTGAGTCACTACAGGGATGGGTTGATCTGGCATTTCCACGTAATCGGGAGGAGTTGTCCTGGTTAGTTCGAGATGCTATTACCGGTCAGCCTTTTAGGAACTTAGCCCCGGAAATATGGTTTGATCTTGCTGGCGATAGGGTGGAGATACGATCTGGAGAAGAATTTGCGATAACAGTTGTAACTCGTGACTCAAATGGCACAAAATTGGTGGTTGATGTTGTGGATCCCCCGGATAATGCGCGTTTGGAAAAGAAGGAATTAGGTGCAACTCAATTTATATGGATTCCAGATGATGATCAGGAAGGGGACCATGTTGTTGCCTTTACTGCCTCTGACGGTGAAGTAGCTACCGCTGCGGTTTTACATCTTGTTGTGATGGAGAAAGAAACGGACATTGAGGTAAATAAAGTGATGGGTAAATATGAACCTGTTCCCGTCAATCATGTTCCTACCATAAAAACTAAGGAAGGGCAGTATAGCTATACGGTAACGGAAGGGGAACGCCTGGCCTTTATTTTGGTTGGAGAGGACCCGGATGGGACAGAGCCTGATATTTCTATTTCTCCTCTGCCAAACGGAGCTTCTTTGACTGATATGCCGGCAGGAGAGGTGGAATTCAGCTGGACGCCATTACCTGGTCAGCTTGGTACTCATCTACTTACTTTTATGGCTACCGATCAACAACTAAAAAATACACGTAATATAGCGGTGACTGTAATCGGTGCTGCCCATGAAGATATATTGGATTTTCCTAAGCTGGTTCTTTTTGATTTAGATGGTTATGGGCTTAGTGAAGCTGGTAAAAAGCATTTGCATGATTTTGTGTATGAACTCAAGGAAAGCAAATTAGTCAAAAATGTTACCATAACAGGTCATACCTGTTCACTGGGAAGTGCGGATTATAATATTGAGCTGGGAATGGAGCGAGCCAAGGTGGTAAGAGATTATTTGAAAAAGGCTGGTATTGCCGAAGAGCTGCTTCATATAAAGAGTAAGGGAGAAAATAATCCCTTGGCTAATAACGAGACCTCAACGGGACGGGAAAAGAATCGTCGAGTGCATTGCGTGGCCGAGGTTGTTCATTAAATCGATTTTGTTGGTTATATAGATGGGAAAGAGATCAGGGTATTGTGTAATATGTAACCCGTCCCTAATACATCAGGGACGGGAAATATGTGACCACTTATACGCTTGCGGTGTGTTGAATCAGCTAGTTATAGACATTGTGACCTGGTAGGCTAATATCTAGGCTGAGGCCAGGTATTGTTTGATACCAGTAGCGAGTGTTTGGAATACTTTGGTGAATTCCGCTTCGTCTCGTTCCAGGAGGGTGATGCGGAATCCTTGTAGCTTGGTGGCAAAAGAGGAAAGGGGTACCACACATACTCCGGTAGACGCCAGTAAATAGTAGACGAATCGCTTGTCCGGGGCGATGTTGGGACCGTTTACCAGATTTTCTACGGTTTCTCGCACCTGGTCGTTTTCGATGGGCAAGGAAAGCGTTGGCTTTAAGAGGTCGTCTTGCAGTACCGCGCTCATGTAAAAAGCACCGTTGGTCCGATTAACCTGTAATCCTTTTACGTCCTTGAGTATATCGTAGGCGATGTTGGAGAATTTTTCATAACGAGCCGTACGCTCTTGGAGGTAATTTTTGTATTCAGGGTGGGAGATAATCTGCGGTAATACTGTCTGAGGTAGGGTGGTGGAGCAGACCTCAACCATTTTCGCGTTGAGAATTGAGTTGACGTAACTTTCAAACATCGGATCATGGTGGCCGTTGTACACTTCAATCCAGCCACAGCGTGAACCGGGCCATGGCATTTCCTTGGATATGCCCCGCATACAGATGGCAGGAACCTTATCGCCTATTACCGTGCAGAGCGGTACTGAAGTAGTACCGTTGTAGGTGATGTTTTGGTATACTTCATCGCAAATAATGAAGAGGTCATAGCGTTCGGCAAGTTTAACTATTTCACGTAATACTTGCTCCGGGTAGACTGCGCCGGTGGGATTGTCCGGATTGATAATTAAAATGCCAACTACGGCTGGATTATACTTGATATGATTTTCGATATCTTCAATATCAGGGTACCAGAGATTGTTAGGATCCAGGGTGTAGGTTATGGGACGGTCCCCCGCATGGGCGGCTTCGGCCGATGAGTGGGTGGTGTAACTTGGTGTGGGCACGATAACCCTGGCGGTACGTTTGAGAAATCCGAATATCTTGGAGATAGCATCGCCAAGACCGTTGAAGAAAAGGATGTCCTCAGGCGTAATTTGAGCTCCGCCCCGAGAGTTAGTTTCCGCAGCGATGAATTTTCTTGTCTCTTCCATACCCCTGGTCGGACAGTAACCATAGGTGGCGTCTTCTTGAGCCGCCTCGGCAACGATGTCCTTCATCCAGGTGGGCATTTTCTCACCTTTGGCAATGGGATCACCAATGTTCTCCCAGTTGACCTTTACTCCCATTTTTTGCAATTGCATGCCGACGTTGACGATATTGCGAATCTCATATGTCAATTCGCCGGCACCGATATGGACGATATCCGTACGCATTCGGAGGCTCCGTTTTTGTTCGTGGTTTCAGTTATAAATTTGGGCTCATACCATAGCCGAAAAAATGCGTCAAGGGAAGTGCACAGCCGGGTAAGTTGTAAAAAAGAGGTAACTGGTCACAATTGTTTTATCTTCATGCGGTTATCTCCGCCTGAATAGATCAATGCTGTTGGCTTAAGGTTTATAAAGGTCGCTTTTGGTTTTAACGGGCGGCCATAGTGGGCTAATGTTGTTGAGTTAAATAAAACCAACCGCATTTAAAACAGCCAGGGGCTGGCACCCACAAGGGTGCCCGGCAAAATTGAGAGTGACCCTTGAAATTCTTAAGTCAACAATACAACCAAATATATGCGGACAGCAGATACCGCATGAAGATGAGGTGCCTGGGACCACTTACACAAAAAGAGTTTATCGAAGCTTATGGGTGGCAGCAGTAGCAGGCATTGTTTATTCCATCCCGTAAGCTTTAAGTTTGTTGAGTAGGGTTTTTCTGGTGATTTGTAATCTCCTGGCGGCCTCACTGCGATTGCCCCCTGTTTCTTCCAAAGTTTTGAGAATGAGCATTCGTTCAGCTTCCTTAAGGGTAGCGGGTTGTCGAGGCTCTTCTTGCTCGTGATGTTCTCCCCATCGTTGAATAGACAGTGGCAGGCTTTTAATATCCAGATACTCTCCCCGCATCATAATAACCCCTCGTTCAACGCAATTCTCTAGCTCTCGTACATTGCCAGGCCAGGGGTAGCGATTTAAAAGATCCAAGCATTCAGGGGTGGTACCTGTCACTTGTCGGTTATTTTTAATAGCGAATTTTTTAAGAAAAAAATCAGCCAGTAAGGGGATGTCTCCGTGGCGCTTCCGTAAAGGTGGAACTTCAAGTACCACCACGTTGAGGCGGTAGTAGAGGTCTTTGCGAAAATTTCCTTTGGCCACCTCCTGTTCCAGATTTCGATTGGTGGCCGTAATGATGCGGGCATCGCTAATGATGGTTTCACTTCCACCTACCCTTTGAAATTCATGTTCTTGTAAAACACGTAACAATTTGGCTTGCATAGAAGGGGAGGTTTCCCCGATCTCATCGAGGAATAGTGAGCCGCCCCTGGCCTGGATGAATTTCCCTTCCCGTCGTCTGTCTGCCCCGGTGAAAGCCCCTTTTTCATGGCCGAACAGTTCAGATTCCAATAAATTTTCAGAAAGAGCAGCACAGTTAACCGCTACAAATGGCCCCTCCTTTCTGGTTCCATAATGGTGAA
>JAOTSI010000080.1 GCA_029865005.1 Desulfobulbaceae bacterium | reverse complement strand
TCCCGATAAATTTGTTTAATGGAAGGTAGTTGTGGTGTCGTGGTAGAATTGACAAAATCATAGCCCTCCGTAAATTGGAAAAGAAGTTGTTTTTAAAGTGCATAGAAGTAGATATCAAGGAATATTTATTTCCATAGTATCTTATACGCCGGGTACTATGGAAATACTCTGAAATAACGCTTCAGGATTTAGGTGTTTTTACCTTTGCAATTAATTATTAGAAGATTAATATCGTCTGATTTTATGGTCTTTTAAATGGATTAACGATAGTGTATTTAATAAACTTTGATTTGCATATGTATCATAATTCGATTGATTAATAACATACCACAATGACACAATAATAAATAAATTTAAATAAATATCCTTTTTGTCCTTATTGTAAAAGTGGAATATTTTTAAAATTAGAATAGAAATATCTTTGATTAATTATACACTAATATAGTGTATTACAAATTTTATACTTTTAAAGATTTTATATTTTTGCTCTGTAAAGAATGGGTAACCTTTTGTCGGATTGGAGTTATGAATCCCATAAGATCGGCTTGGAAAGTGTCTACCAATACTGCGGATGTGTGCAAGCAGGCCGGTAAACTATAGTTAATACGATGCTAATCTGGCCTTACCGCGCGCAGACGTGGCGTTGGTAAATGCTTACGAATATCTTGTTGTTCTATATCATAGAATAGGACATGGTCAGTCGTGGATGAATGTCATGATACCGAAAATTAAATTTCACTTGCCTTGATAGGCGAACTCGTTTAAAGATACTTGGAATTATAAACTAAATTGAAAAAATACCATAAATATAGTAAATAACAGATATCATTATCAAGAAAAGCTGTTAATATAACAGTATGTTTGTTATTATAAATCCTAGAAATTAATATTCTTGATTAACTTGTTGATATTTTGAATCTTCAAGCCTTGAAACCTGCATTAAATCACTTGCTATGAGCTATAGTAAATATAAAATTTGGTGAAAAAATATAATTTTTATTTTGTGCTAATAAATAATCTTTTTATATTATCCCTTATTTTGAACAATTTATATCGTGCATTGCGAAGGATTTATGTTGCTTGTCTGCTATGTTTAATTAGTAGTGCTAAGATGAGTAGTAGCGGATGGAAATTTACCTAAGTGGTAGCAGGCACCTCATTTTCATGTAGTTGCAGATATCCGCATAGATAGGTTATAGCGAGCAGCGGCAACTCCATAAATTTGAGACATTTGTAATCAGGTGGATATTTACAGTTTTTCGACTGATTAACCTTTATAATATCAATATTTTTTAATTCTAGAAACAATAATGGCATATCAAGAACTATGCGCTGTCGTAATGCCAGAAGGCATTATTGAGCTTGAATGGCGCGACGCTGTAGGACGACTCAATAAAAAAAGTGAGTCGTTACAACAAGAAGTTTTTGTTATTTATACCAGTGAGCCCAATAGGGAATGGTTACTGATGCTAGGATTTAGCGATAAATCTGTCATCCTCTCCATCTCACTTGCTTATTGGCGTCAAGTTTCCTCTCTTTTTGTCCATAAACTCCGGCTAACTCCAGATCTAGAAGGTTTAAGGGAAAATATTCAACTTGAAATAAGCAAAGAAGAAATAACTGATTTATGTGTCGCACTTCCACCAATGGTCGGTGCGGAATATGTGAATGAAGATTTTATTAGCAGGACCTGGGAACGGCTTAATGATACATTTGCTCAACAAATCAAGGAATACGATGGTTCGGTAGCAAATTTTTTTAAAAATTATAGTGATGAAGTTCATTTGGTTGGTCGAGTTTATTTTCATCTGGTGGAAAACAAAAACGGTCCTGAACCATTTGCCTTTTTAGCTACTTATTCAAGTGGATTGAGTTCAAGTGGTCGTTCTAAACATTTACCTCTAAAGCATGCTTTGGTGGAATATGGTGATGATAATGAAAAATTACTTGAATTACTTCTCACGGTTCATTCAGCAGCCAGGGAAAGCGAATTGCTCAATGAATTACTGGAAAGCGGAGAACTTTTTCACCCCTTGTCTTGGTCTTCTGCCGAAACTTACGGATTTTTACGTGAGATCCCCTTGTATGAAAATTCCGGAATTCTTTGTCGGATTCCTAACTGGTGGAAGGGAAATTTATCAAGATTACGGTTGAGTATAAGTTTTGGCGATAGAACTCCTTCTAATGTTGGATTAAATGCGCTATTGGATTTCCGTCCCCGATTATTACTAGATGATACCGAGATAACAGTGGAAGAGGCCAAGCGTCTTCTTAACGAATCGGAAGGGTTGGCCTTTATTAAAAATAAGTGGGTTCCCGTAGATCCAGAAAAGCTGCAACAAACTTTAGCTGCTTATGAAAAGGCACAGGCGCTTCATGATGATGAAGGCATCAGTATGATGGACGCCATGCGTTTGCAACTCAATTCCCAAAAAATATTTGGGGTTGATAACGATGAGGTGATTACCGGAATTAGCCATGGGGAGTGGCTTCAATCGGTATTTAAGCACTTGGGCCATCCAGAAATAATTTCGACGGTAAAGCCAGGCTCTAAATTCATTGCCAAATTAAGACCATATCAGCAACATGGTGTGCAATGGCTTTATTATATGCATAACTTGCGTTTCGGAGCTTGCTTGGCCGATGATATGGGCCTGGGTAAAACTGTTCAGATTCTTGCATTTTTAAATGTGCTTCAAGGGGAGGCCAAACAAGCAGATCAAAAATTGTCTCCATCATTATTAATCGTACCTGCTTCTTTGATCTCAAATTGGGTTACGGAAATTGTAAAATTTTATCCCGATATGCATTACGTAGTTGCTCATCCTGATATGTATAAAGGAGGTTCTCCAGCGAAGTTCGATCCAACAAGGGGTGGGCCTTTGGACCTGGTAATTACCACCTATGGTTTATCTCAACGTTATAGTTGGATTAGTAATCATAAATGGAACTATATCATTTTAGATGAAGCTCAGGCTATTAAAAATCCCGGAACGAAACAGACTAAAGCTGTTAAGGAGCTGCGGGCAGAAAATCGAATTACCATGACTGGCACCCCGATTGAGAATCGTTTGTCTGATCTGTGGTCTCTTTTTGATTTTTTGAACCCTGGTTTGCTAGGAAATATAAAAGAGTTTAAGGATGTTACTAAGAGTTTGTCTAAAAATCCTAGTGGGTACGCTGGGTTGCGCAATATTGTTAACCCGTTTATTCTGCGCCGATTAAAAACTGATAAATCTATTATTTCCGATCTTCCTGATAAAGTTGAAGTAAAAACCTGGGCTCCACTTGCTAAAAAACAAACATTACTTTATACAGAAGTGTTAAATAATATAAAGAAGGTTATTGATGATAAAGAGCAGAGTGGTATTAAAAGAAAGGGGTTGATTTTATCTGCCTTAATGAAGTTTAAGCAGCTGTGTAATCATCCTGCTCAGTATTTGGGCAGTGGAGAATATCTGGAAAAAGAAAGTGGTAAGTTCGCACGATTACGTGAAATTTGTGAGACTGTATATGATAAAAGAGAAAGGATACTTGTGTTTACTCAGTTCAAGGAAATGACTGAACCGCTTAGTGAGTTTTTACAAACAATCTTTCAGCGTCCAGGCCTTGTGCTGCATGGTAGTGTAGCGGTTGGTAAAAGAAAGAAGATTGTTGAACAATTTCAAAGTAAAGATTATGTTCCTTTTTTAGTTCTTTCTCTTAAAGCAGGTGGGGTTGGTCTTAACCTAACTGCTGCTAACCATGTGATACATTTTGATCGTTGGTGGAATCCGGCAGTGGAAAACCAAGCCACAGATCGAGCTTTTCGTATTGGTCAGAAAAAAAATGTAATGGTTCATAAATTTATAACTAAGGGAACCATTGAAGAAAAAATTGATATTATGTTGGATGAAAAAGCTAAGCTCTCTGATGAGGTAATTGCTGCATCCGGCGAAAATTGGATCACCGAGATGAACAATGACGAACTTCTGGATCTCTTCTCTTTAAATATTTAAGAAAAAATGCAGAAGAAATAAGGGACATGAACAATAAAAAATATCCCAAAACCTGAGTATACGCTTATCTGATTGTTTTTTTTTAATTTCTAAATAGATTGGCCGGGTGAGTCTTTAATTTTTGGAAATTCCATGGCAACGTTTCTGAACTTTGGGACTCTTTCGATTTCTATAATCATAGGTTGTGAATATAATGAGTTGGTATAAGTATCCACGTTATGTTTCTGTTGCGGAAAAGAAGGCCAAGGCAATGAAAAAATTGGCTCAATTGAAAAAGAAAAATCCCAATATTAACCCAGTGGTTATTGAGTCCAATGTTTTAGCCAAGACCTGGTGGGGGAAATCGTGGAACACCAATCTAGAGAGTTATTCTGACTATCATAACCGTATCGGCCGTGGCCGGAGCTATGTGCGGCATGGTGCGGTACTGGATCTGCAGATTTTAGCGGGTAAAGTAAAAGCTCTGGTACAAGGTGCCGCTACTAAACCTTATTCAGTTATTATTCCAATAAGAAAACTATCTCTGGATAAAGTTAATGCTATAAAGATGGAGTGCCGTGGCAAATTGAATTCATTACAGGATTTGATAAGCGGTAAATTTCCAAAAGAACTTGGTCAGATGTTTTTATCCCAGGGTAATGGTTTATTTCCTGAACCAGATGACATATCGTTAAGTTGTAGTTGTCCGGATTCAGCGATAATGTGCAAACATGTGGCTGCAACTCTTTATGGTGTGGGAGCCCGGTTGGATGAAGATCCTTTACTTTTTTTCAAATTACGTTCTATCAATGTTGATGATCTGGTGACTAGCGCTATTAAGGAACGTACTGAAGATTTACTTGAGAAAACCGAAGTAAAAAGTTCTAAAATTATTGAAGATGGAGACCTTTCTGATATTTTTGGAATTGATCTAGATGATAGTTTGGACATTGAGCAAACAAACCCTATAAAGAAGAAAAGGGGACTAAATAAAAAAGCTGCTGCTAAACCAAAGAAAAAGGCAGCAGGTGAAACCAGCTCGGCTAAAAAAGTTATCGGTAAAGTTAAAAAGGGTAGGTCGCGCCCTGTTAAGTTGACAGAAATTCCAAAAAAAAGAGCTGAGTTAAGTCAGTCCGTTGAAATAAAAGATGATAATGACCATAATATGCCTAAGAAAATAGCAAAGGAAGAAATAGTTAAAGTGGAACATCCTGATTCAGTAGAAGATATAATTGCAAAGTGGAAAGCTAAAATTACCGCTAATGATAATCCTGAAGTACAAGTGAACAAGAGCAAGCCGGTAATGCAGTCGCTGAAGATTAAGAAATCTTCAACGTTGGTTGGTAAAAAAGTTATTGCCCGTAATGCCTCGACCAAAAAGAAAATTGATGGAAAAACAAGCCCTGTTAAATCCAGTCCTGCTAAATCCAGTCCTGCTAAAAAGGTAATCGCAAAGACGACTAAAAAAGTAAGGTCTGCACCGGTTAAAAAGCAGGAAACTATAAAGAAAACAGCAGGGAAAAGAAATGTTAAGGTAGAACACCCTGAGTCAGTAGATGAAATAATAGCTAAATGGAAAGCTAAAATTGCCGCTAATAATGATTTCGAAGTCCAAGTAAAGACGAATAAGTTATTGAAGCCATTATTGAAAGTTAATAAGCCTTCAGTACCGGTAAGGAAAAAAGTTGCAGCACCTGCGGGTTCATCGAAAAAGAAACCAATAAGAAAAGCCAGCGCTGTTAAAGAGGTAATCGCAAAAACTGAAAAAGAAAGTTCCCTTACGGTTAAACAGCAAGAAGTTCCTAAGAAAATAACCAAAGCAAGTCAGTGTACCGACAAGGTAGTGGATAGCAGCAAGCTTAAAGCCAATAAATCAAAAGCTAAAAAAGATATCGAAATTGAAACGTTTGATTCTTCGACCGATCTTGTTGAAAAATGGAAAATGAACATTGCCGCTAAAAATAAATTAAAGAAAAGTAAGTCACCAAAGACATCGGTGATAATAAGAAAAGCGGTTGATAAATCCAAGGTCAATGATGTAGCGAATACTGATTCATCAAATAAGAAAACAAAGGGCACGGCCAGGCCCGATCTCGACAAAAAGTTAACCGTAAAACCTGAACAGCATGTTGGGGAAGTAGATGGAAATAATGTTAATGCGGAATGCCCTGAATCCTTACTAGATATACTAGAAAGATGGAAAAAGAAAATTACCGTTAACAATAATCTCTAATTTTAAAGAAAAAAGTAATAGTTCACCAGGGTGGAACAGGTAGTTACATAACATCTACCTGGTAACGTTCACCAGCGCTGTGGATTGTGCAGCATAGCCGTCAGGCTAAGAAGATTTTACAAGATTATGGCGAAACCGTGGATTAATATAAGGCCAAAGGGCATTGGTTTACTGGCTACCAGGACGCTGGTTGCTTTATGCTTCAAGAATAAATAATGGGATTTACCACAGCTTTTTTAATCTTTTCTAGCAATGACTACCTTTCTATTGGTTGGCTTGGTAGCCTACACATAAATGGGCTACTTAATCGTTTAGGTTGGCAACTTTACCTAGACTGTCAATTGTGATGCCGGCCAAATAGTGAACTAATTACCATACCAAGAACTTGTATATTCAACAGACATAGCCGTTGAACTATGACCTGACCCAAAGGACCAGGTTTTCAACATCTATTATAAATTAGCTTTATTAGGTTGCTTGAGGTTAATTATCTAAAAACGGATATGGTTCATCATCTTTGATAAATTCAATTTCAAATCCAACCGTGCTCCCATTTTCTTCGAGCTTGTAAACATCAAATACACCATCTCCAAATCCTGATTCAAATCTGTAAAATTTGACATCATCTTTTTTTTCATGAATGCTGACATGGAATATCTCAAAGTCGAAGGTTATATCTTCAATCCAATCATAATATTTTTCACTTTCTTCATTTATGAAATCTGCTAATGGCCCTGGTTCATAAAAACTGTTTTGCGCTAAATCTGAATATGTTTCTCCAATCTTTTCTCCTAAAACAGGAGTGCTTCCCTGTTTCAGAAATCTAACCCTGGCAATTCTCCTGTCATATCCAAACGCCACACCTTGAATATAAAATTCATAGATACCATTGTCTACTTGAATCTCGACACCATTAGGAGCTTCACTAATTTCAGATACAGCCATTTTACCTGTTTTTATCCGATGGGTTTTATAGAATGTCCATTCAGAAAACTCCGGGACCATATCTTTGGTGACCTTTTCTCCTGATCTGTTTTTAAAATATTTTCCTAATTGCATGATTATTTCTGTATAAATTCAACATGGAAGAAAACGGCGCGGCCGCGGCTATGGCTGTTGTAAGCAGATAATTTACGAGTCATTTCCACTGGCTAGTGGCGTTTCTTAGCGGCTTGTTTATGGGGTCAAAAAGAAGGCGATAAGGTCATTTTTGGCCATTAATCTAGGGTTTTTTTTTGCAAAAACAGGGAAATTGCTTGGTTTGACCAAAAAACATTTTAATCATTTCAAATGATTGCGAAGCCAAGAAGCTCGACAAAATATATTTACCTGTCCCTCAGTCTCTTTTTTGGTGGCTAATTTCTTCAAGGCAAAATTAGAACTCATTGTGATATGGTCTTAAAGAGAGGTTGAAGGACAATTCCGAAGACACCAGATTTAAAAAAAGTAAACGCCAAGGAAGACAAGTAAGGTGTCCCTGGAACCGCGATCTAGGTTCTATTTGGTTTTGGTTTCGTTACAGTTTACTCTATGAGTCGCTTTAAAGAGTAAATACTTGTCATGCCGTTTATTTGTTGTGGTTTTTTTTCATTGGCTGAATAAAAAATGTCTTTGAATTGTCCATACATACGGTCGACGAATTCTTTGGAGCCGATGACGCCACCGTCGATGAAATATCGACAACGGTAGCGGAAGCGGTCCTTTTGGTTAACTGGTAGGGGTTTGTTATTATCAAGGGGGCCAATTCCTCCCTTATGGTGGACATAGGCTCGATAATGGGCAAGACGTTGAGCAGCGCCTTTCACTCCAAACTCTCGGAGGCCGAAATCCAAGGAAAGTAGATCGTTTTTGTTGTTTGTTTGTAGGTGGTAGCCTAATGAGCACCAACGGTAGTCTTCAGGTCGTTCCACTAATCCAGCGCGTACCGGATTGAGATCAATATAGCCTAGACAGTTTATCAGAGTTTCGCCGTTATCAACAATTATGCTTTTGAACCGTTCAGCCCAGAAAAATCCTCTACGATTATGGCGTTTATTGTAAAAGCGAGAGAATTGTTGTTTGATTTCTTTGATGTATCCGGAAAGATTTTCCCATTTGGCGCGAAGGGCAGGGAGTTGTCCTTTGGTAGGATCATTTTTCAATCCTTCGCCGTAATAGAGCTGAAAGCGGTGAATAATATCTTCGTCTGAGTAATTTTCTTCTTGGTTCATTCGGACTAACAAGTGAAAATGATTACCCATAATGCAATAACCTAAGAGCTCGGTAAAGTATATTGAGCTGAGCTTTTGGATTAATTTAAAAAGGTGATCTTTTTCCACATCCCCAAGCACATATCCGTCTAAGGCAGTTCTGGTCATGACATGATATACGGCTGGCTCGCCCTTGACCAGCATTCGGGCTATTCTTGGCATATGATATCCTTAGTTATTTTATTATTCTCATTCTATAAACGAAATATTCGTAGGTGTCACGTATTTTTCGCCTGTCCCTAGTTTCCTGTGAATCGATCACTATGAGATGCACCGGATAGTAAAGCTCGGCGGTATCTTGGTAATTGGCGTTGAGGACCGCCTCGTCCAGGGCCGCAAGAGTGGGCGCGAAACCGTGGCGTACTTGCCATGATTCTTGTTCAAGCCCTCCAATCTACGGCCCGAATTTCGTAATTAAATCCATTATTCTGCGTATCGGCTTCGACCACCAGGGCGGCAACCACTTCGCCACCGGGTACCAGACCGGCGAGCCGCTTATCCCGGAGATTCATAATTGCGTTGGTATCCCGCTGCAGGCCGTGGTGATTAAAGGGTTCCGCCGCGTGTTGATTATGGAAAAAGTGCCTCTTGTCTGGGTTGTTATGGCCCCGGAGATAGGCGGCGGCAAACTCACTGAGGCTCACCAGAGGAGAAATGAGCGAGGGGGAATGGAAACAAATCTTTTCCGGGCGCTCGGTCGGCGTGTAGGTAGGCGAACAACTCTCGCCCATCGTCGAGAGCATGCCACACCTCGTCCGTACCGCACGATATACAATTCAATATAGAGTCAAATATAACTTTACATAAAAAGGAAAGGCGCGTATACTTTGTTTAGTTCAAACTAAACGTTCTAAATAAAGGATGTGTCATGAGTCGGGAAATGGAAGAGGTTAGGGATCATTTTATACAGGGAATTAGTAGGATTACCCATTTTTGGGGCTTTCCCAAAGCAATGGGAGCGCTTTATGGGGCTATTTATCTCTCTCCTGAACCATTGTCCCTGGATGAAATGGTTAGCTTGGTAGGAGTGAGTAAAGGAGCTGTCAGTACCAATATCCGTAATCTGGAACGATTAGGGGTGGTACATAAAAAGATAAAAGTTGGAGATCGAAAAGATTATTACATCGCTGAGACCGATTTTTGGAAAATCGTTAAGGGCGTTTTAAGGGAACGGGAAAAGAATGAGTTTGATTTAGCGCTTCGTTCGGTGGGCGAGAGCTTGGATATGGTCAAAGAAATAGAAACGGCAGGAACGGTTAGCGAGGAGACCCTTTTCTATCAACAACGGATAACGGAGTTGAAAAGTTTTTTCGATAGTCTTGATAATTTAGTCGCTACTCTAATTGCTTTGGACGATCTTCGATCCGGGGTGATAAAAAATATCTTTAAAAAACAAAAGTAGGGGGGATATTATGGGAAAACGAGAAAAACATGTAGTTACCGGTGGCTTTGGGTTTACAGGTCGATATATTGCAGCTGAGTTACTGGCCAGAGGCCATGACGTGAGTACTTTAACTAACTCACCTGAGCGTAAAAATTCCTTAGAGCAAACTATCCCCGCCCATCCCTTTCATTTTGATGATCAAGAAAAATTGACGGAAATCTTAAGAGGTACGGAAGTACTCTATAATACTTACTGGGTTCGTTTCAACCATAAGCTTTTTACCCATCAGGATGCAGTTGATAATACATTAATACTTTTCAAGGCCGCTGCTAAGGCTGGAGTGAAGCGAATCGTCCATGTTAGTATTACTAACCCTTCGATAGGCTCTCAACTGGAATATTTTCAAGGTAAGGCAGTATTGGAGAAGGCGTTGGGTGATTCCGGGATATCCCACGCAATCCTAAGGCCGGCGGTTATTTTTGGTAAAGAAGATATTTTGATAAATAATATTGCCTGGCTTCTACGAAAAATGCCGATTTTTCCCATATTTGGCTACGGAAGTTACAAGATTAGACCAATTTTTGTCCAGGATTTTGCAAAGCTGGCAGTGTTGGAAGGTCAACGGCAGCAAAATGTGGTTATTGACGCGGTGGGGCCGGAAACCTACTCCTATAAGGAACTGGTGGAGAAGATAGGTGATATTATAGGGGTAAAGAAGCCTCTTGTCAGCCTATCCCCTGGCCTTGCTCATTGGGTGGGTGCAATTGTGGGAAGTATTGTGCGGGACGTTGTGGTGACCAAGGAGGAAATCAAGGGACTTATGGCCGATTTGCTCTGTACTGAAGGTGACTCCACTGGAGTTACCAAGCTCTCTGGTTGGGCACGTGACCATGCCCAGGAATTGGGTCATTGCTACATGAGTGAACTTGGGAGAAGAACGGATCGTAAAGCGTCTTACGGATGATTTATTTTAATTCTGGCGGGGTTAAAGGAAACTGTATTGATAACGGCTATGGAGAATATCCTAATAACACACATAATCGAATCATGTTGCAGAATAAAAAAGGGCGATCACAAGGATCGCCCCTACGTAACAAAACAACGTTTGAGTGAATATAGCTGAATGCATCTCTGATTTCCTCAGAAATCAATAACTATATCTAATTGCAAAATATTTATACGGAAAAATAGACAAGTAATATAGTATAATCAATTTCTTTCATATTCCTTATAGCAACAGGTTGAAATAATAGATGATTAGGTGTGAAATTATATGAATGATCAAAAGGTTGCTCCGTCTGTCTTTCCATCTTCTAATCCCATTGTGGATATGCATTGTCATGTGGCTGGAATTGGTGCAGGAGGTAGTGGATGCTGGGTATCACCAGCCTTGAAAAACAATTTCCGCTATGGGATATATCTCAAGGCATTTGGAGTGACCAGGGATGAATTAATGGAGCGAGGCGATAGTTTGCTAATTGAGCGACTTTCAGCCAATCTGGCACAATCGCGTTATGTTGATGCGGCGGTGGCTTTAGCCCTGGATGGGGTAGTGGGGGAGGATGGTAATTTGGATTATTCTAAAACAGAAGTCTATATTCCAAATTCCTATGTGCAAAGTGAAGTCGCCCGCCACGATAACTTATACTTCGGGGCGAGTATCAACCCTTATCGTCCCAATGCGTTGGACCTTCTTGATGAAGCTGCGGAAAATGGTGCTGTTTTTATTAAGTGGCTGCCTTCCATCCAACATATTGATCCGGCAGATGAATCACTGATCCCTTTTTATTATAAATTAGTGGATCTTAATTTGCCGTTGCTCACCCATACTGGTGATGAACGTTCTTTTACCAAGGCCCGCCATGAATTAGCGGACCCTAATAGGTTGGAGCTTGCATTGCAACGGGGTGTAAGGGTTATTGCGGCCCATGTGGCAAGCAGAGGTGAAACTAACGGTCGGCCTGATTTTTTAAGTCTGCTATCTCTCTTTGATCGCTATCCCAATCTCTATGGTGATATTTCCAGCCTTACCCAAATAAATAGACCAGGACATCTCGCCAAGGTGTTGAAGCATACTAAACTGTATTCAAGACTGCTCTATGGCACCGATATGCCACTTATTGCAACACCTCTGGTTTCATCGTTTCATTTTCTTACAAAGATTTCCTTGAAAAAAATATTTCATATAAGTGCAACGAAAAATTGCTGGGATCAAGATGTGCTACTGAAACGGGCCTTGGGAATGCCGGAGGAAATACTTACCAATTCATTCAAAATATTAATAGGAAAAACGGGTTAGTATGGAATAAATTTTTGGTAAATGAACAGAATTTTATGTTTCTGGATACAGGATGGTACTTCTTGGATAATCCCAAGGATGCGGGAAGAGAAAATCTAATACAAGCTACCCGCATATAGCTGATGCATGGAGCGAGTAGCTTGTAAAAATTAAACTACGGGACAGTAGGACTGATTTTATAAACCTTGCGTCCTTTGTTTATCCCGTAAAGCCAACGGACGGTCTAGTAACTCCGACCAGATGACGGCTTCTCGTAGACGTTTGCGGTTAATACTCCTGCGTCGTTTAAAAGAGGGAGGTGGTGCAACAACAGGCTCC
>JAOTSI010000391.1 GCA_029865005.1 Desulfobulbaceae bacterium | reverse complement strand
AAACCAGTACGTGAACTATTATAATTAATGTTGTTATAGTCATTATTTAAACTTTACTATACGCTCAAATGATTGTGCGTTCAATGCGGCACCTCCAACGAGTGCGCCGTCGATATCCGGTTGAACCATAAGGCTATCTATATTTTCCGGCTTGACGGAGCCACCATACAATATTCTAATGGAGGCCGCAAGGCCTTTTTTGTATATTTGTGCTAAAAGTTGTCGGAGAAAGGCATGGACTTCTTGGGCCTGTTCGTTAGAAGCTGTTTTTCCGGTGCCTATGGCCCAAACTGGTTCATACGCAATTACAATATGATGAGCTGAATTTTCATCGACCTTGTCTAGGCCGATACGCATTTGTTTTTCAAGAACTTCAAAGGTAATATTTTGTTCGCGTTCCTCTAATGTTTCTCCTACGCAAAGTATGGGGTTTATACCATGGGCCAGTGCGCCAGTAAGTCGTTTATTGACTAGTTGATCAGTCTCCCCGAAAAGAGTTCTTCGTTCGGAATGCCCGATAATAACACTGGTGCAACCGAGATCACGAAGCATGGCTGGGGATATCTCTCCGGTGTAAGCGCCTTGTTCCTCCCAGCAAACATTCTGACCTGCCAGAATAATATCTGATCCTTTAATTGCATCTGCAACTGCATGAAGAGCTGTGAAAGAGGGGGCGATTAAAACATCACGGTCACTCAAATCACTACAGGTTGAGGCAATGGACATGGCGAGTTGAGAGGCCTCATTAGTCGCAAGAGACATTTTCCAGTTTCCTGCAATAAAAGGCTTTCTAGGCATATGTTTCTCCTTTTTGATAGGGGAGGGGGTGATGGATAACGGGTGAGTAGTTTGTTAGCGTAATGCGACAACGCCAGGTAGCTCTTTGCCTTCCATGAGCGTTAAAAAAGCGCCTCCGCCGGTAGACATGTAAGAAATATCATTTGCTACACCCGATTGGGTGACAGCAGCATTGGAGTCGCCACCACCTGTGATGCTAAGTGCTTCCGATGCCGCAACGGCATGAGCAAGGGTCATGGTCCCGTTGGCAAAGGCTTCCATTTCAAAGGCACCCATGGGGCCATTCCAGACTATTGTTTTTGCGTCATTGATTACCTTTTTAAAGAGTTCAATCGTTTGACTTCCGATATCCAGTGCCATCCAGCCTTCAGGTATCTTGTTGACTGAAAGGAGTTGAGTGGCAGCATCGGGGCTAAAGGAATCGGCAACTGTTACGTCTAGAGGTAGGTGAATAGCAATCTTTTTTTCTTTTGCTTTATTGAGAAAGTTTCGGGCAGTTTCTAGTAAATCATCTTCTATTTTAGATGCTCCTACCTCAACTCCTTGTGATTTTAGAAAGGTGTTGGCCATGGCACCACCAATGAGCATGCAATCAACCATGTCCAACATATTTTCCAGCGCTCCAAGCTTGCTCGATACTTTGGCTCCGCCAACAATAGCAACCAGAGGCCTAGCTGGAGAGTTCATGGAGCGATGGAAATAATCCATTTCTTTTTCGAGTAGAAAGCCTGCACCGCACTCATTACAGTGTTTGGTGACCCCTACTACAGAGGCATGGGCCCGGTGGGATACTGCAAAAGCATCGTTGATGTAAGTATCGGCTAATTTACCTAGTTGAGCGGCGAAATCGGTGTCGCCTGCGGTTTCTTCAGCATGAAAGCGCAGATTTTCCAGTAGTACGATATCACCATTGGCCATTGTATTAGTCAATGTTTCCACTTCCTCACCTATACAGTCGGGAGCAAGGGTTACCGGTTTGGAAAGGATATTTTGTAAATGGGTGGCAATTGGATTGAGTGAGTATTTGGCAATTCGTTGTCCTTTGGGGCGGCCCATGTGCGAGCAAATAATGAGTTTGGCTCCTTGTGAGAGAGCATGTTCAATGGTGGGGAGAGCCCGGCGGATTCTGATATCATCGGTAATGTTGCCCTGTTCATCCATGGGAACGTTAAAGTCAACACGGAGTAAAAGTCGTTTGCCGGTGATATCCAGATCACGAATTGTTTTCATCTGCAGCTCCGGGCCGGAAATGTCCGACCGATAAATCTTTATATAGAATGATGGCGTCTTCTCTGGGGTGGTTATAATACCCCTTACGACGCCCAGTAGTAGTAAATCCTGTAGTCTCGTATAAGGTTATAGCGGGAATGTTGCCAGCTCTAACTTCAAGAAAGCATCCAGTTGCTTGCCGAGAGGTAAGCTCGGCAAGCAAGGTGTAAATAAGTGATGAACCGATGCCGCCTCTTCTGTGTTTAGTTGAAACGGCAATTCTTAAAATTTCCCCTTCATCCGCAACCAAACGGAAAAAAGCAAAACCACTCAATCCTGTATCGGTGGTTGCTATATAGCCTAAACCGTGTTCGTTGGTTATCTCATCGTTTACCATTTTTGCTGACCAAGGGTTGGTCATGGCTTGCTTTTCAATGAGCAGCACCGCTTGGAGATCGGATGGCTTTATGGGGCGAATGATCATAACATTTTTTCGGCCACCGAAACAGTAAGATCTCCCAGCATATTGGTATAGCTTCCCAGTTCATTGTCGTACCAGCCGTATATAACGGCTTGGGTAACTGGAATTTCAAGAACCGGTGGTGCTTCACCAGGGGTGAAATTACAGCTTTTGACCTTGTCGAGGTTGACGCCGATGGTGGCGGTCCGAGTGTGGGTTTCGGTTGACTCAATGATGGCAGCTGCTTCAGGAGTGCCTATAATGTCGGATGAAACGTTTTGTTCCTCGGAGTATATAAGGTAGGGAGAATTTTGAGCGTATTCTTTGTAAATTGAGTTGACGAGATCTCTTTTGACCGGGTTCTCTAAATCGTCTTGAAGATTAAGAACCAACACAATAAGAGAACCTGTGGAGGTGGGGACTCGAACCGACTCCGCAATAAAACCAATGGATTTCATTTCAGGAATAACTAGCCCCAGTGCTTTGGCGGCTCCGGTGGTTGTCAGAATAATATTATTGAGAATAGAGCGATTTTTTCTCAGGTCGGTTGCTCCTTTTCCGGGGAGACGGTCTAGCACTTGCTGGCTTCCGGTGGCAGCATGAACGGTAACCATGGAAGCGGAAAGCATTCTGTCAGCACCAAAACGGTCCATTAACGGTTTGATCATGTATGATAAACAGGTGGTGGTGCATGAGGCGGCAGAGATGAGTTTATGTTTTGAATGTTCATAGTCATCGTCGTTGATACCCATGACAGTGGTAATAGAATCATCAGGCATGTCAATGCCTTTAGACTTTATTTTGAAAGGCGCGGAAAGGAGTACTTTTTCAGCGCCGGCCTCTAGGTGCCCGCGAATAGATCCTCTGGCGTCACCGGAGTCGGCGGTGGGATCTTTGAATACACCGGTGGTGTCAGCAACCAGTCGAACACCCTGATCTTTCCAGCTAATGTCTTTAGGGTTACGGGAGGTGCGGAGAAACTTAACTGGGACACCGTTGATGGTCATTGTTCCGGATTCTTCGTTGAGGTTCTCTATGCAACGTCCCCCCTTATGACCGTGCAAGTAAGTACTCATTCTTCCGAAGCTGGAATCTTTTTCTATATAGGCTGCGATATCTTGCAGTCCTGAACCGACGTCGCGGCCTAGGTTGATCACGATTTCCGGGAAATATTGTCGTGATACGTGGTGCCATAGTGAAAGTTTGCCGATTCTGCCCAGGCCGTTAATTCCCAATTTCATTGAGCTAATTCTCCTTTGTTCGCTTCAGAAATCCATGTTGGATTATGAAAAAGATGTATCCGAATATGTCGAGTTGACGCTTAAAAGTTAACTATAACTTGAATTCATGACAATTATACATGCCTGCAAAGCATAATGGCATTATTTTAAATAAAAAAATAAAAAACAGCCTCGTACATTAAAAAACATTTGAGGGGTGAGGTCGTCGTTAGTTTTTTGCTGGGCTGTTAGTTTTATCGGTAATGGTTTAGTAAATTAACTGCTGACAATCTTTTTTTTATACCGTCATTGTATACATGAACGTCCAATAAATCATTAGGTTCAGGTGGGTAACCTAACACTAATTGATTAAGGTCTACCATAGTAAAAAATATTGGATTATTTACCATACATATTAATTCACCCCTTAATAACATACCACCATCTCACAGG
>JAOTSI010000390.1 GCA_029865005.1 Desulfobulbaceae bacterium | reverse complement strand
TCGTAAACAGCTTTGGAATCAATTATTAACTCATGAATATCATCAGTAAAGATATCACGCACCGAGCGAAGTACAATGTCCAGATCTTTATAAACGAGGCTAGGGATGGGAGCGCGACCTGCATTGGATCGAATATCGTCCCAGAGCAAAAGGAGAAATTCCATATCGGCTTCAAGTTCGTTCTCAGTTGCATTCTCTGCAACTGTTCGTACTATAAAACCGGTTCCAACTGGACGTAATTTTTCAATTTTATCACGAAGTTTTTGTCTAATTTCATCGTCTTCTATTTTGCGTGAGATGCCTATGTGATCTGTAAGTGGCATGAAGACCAGGTTGCGACAAGGAAGGGTGATATGGCAGGTGAGGCGAGCTCCCTTGGTACCTATGGGTTCTTTGGATATTTGAACCAGGATGTCTTGACCTTCCTTTAGTAATTCGTCGATATTAGGAGAGTTTTCTACTGACGTTTTGTTGGTGATCTCACTGGAAGCTGCATATGCATATTGCAAACAAGGCTGATCATTGGCCGTTAATCGAGCATCAATTTCAGCCATGGATATATGGACATCATCCACATAAAGAAAACCGGTACGCTCAAGGCCTATTTCAACAAAGGCCGCTTGCATCCCAGGAAGAACGCGAACAACTCGACCTCGGTAAATATTGCCAACCAATCCTTTTTCTGCAGGTCTTTCCAGATGGAATTCAACGAGGTTTCCGTTATCAACCAGGGCGATTCGGTTTTCATAGGGAGTGGCGTTTATAAGTATATCTTTTTGCATAATACCATGTGGTGGAGCTAAAGAGTTGATCGTGGTCGATGAATAAAAACCGTTTTAAGGATAAATATCTCTGCCTCTGCGGTCATTATAAGGCAGGTGAAGAGTGGAGAAGTCTTTTAAACGGTGAATGGTAAAAATCGACTTTTGAAGTGTATAAGTAAAACCCTAAATATATATCAGATCTTATGGTTTGTGCCATAACTAATTTAAGTTCGGAATGTTAAATTCGGTATTCTAGTTAGTTGCGTCACGGTAGGACGTGTAGCTTCCTGGGCAAAAGTAGGATGATAAAATATATGATTATTTTTGTAACAGTTTTACAACTTTTTTTTAATAAACAGCAAGTTTGAGTGTGGTCCTGGGGAGCTGTAGAACTTTGAGTTCATCCATTTCGGCCCTTGGAAAAAACAAATTATGCCATCTTCCTTATCTTTTTGTTGAGGTAACGGGTGAATAACGTTGAAATGCCTTTGTTGCCTATTTTTGAACACGATAAAAAATCCTGCTTCATTATAGGATGTTTATTATTTTCCGCGACCATTAAGTGGTCGGACCAACCGTATTAAGATGAGGTTTCTGTGATCAATTACTTATAATGCAGACAGGATAGCGGTTATAAATCGGGCTCCGTCTTGTGATCCGTTTCGGTTGGCGGGGTTATGACCGGGTAGTCTAAGTAGAGAGGGTAATTCTTCTACCCAAGTGCCGGAATGAAATGCTTTAACGGATATTTCAAGGCCTGACATGTTATTTGTAATAAAGTTAGATAATATTAGTGATTCAGGGAAATCATTTCTTGATATATAGCCCCAGACTACCCCTCCATTATATATTTCTGCAAGGGTAGAATAGCCGGTTTTTCCAATCACGACGTCCGCAGCTTCAACCAGATCGGGATGATGAAGCCCGCTGTCTTTTGGTAGTAGGATAAGGTTATCCTGGATAACCTGGTTCTGCTCGCTAAGACCTGGGGCTAAAAAAACCACCTCAGGGTAATCTTTTAATTTGGTGGTTAAAAATTGGTCTTTTCCGATGCCGCCCATGGTTATGAGCACCAGTTTTTTTTCGTCAGGTATGTGGAAATGAGTACGAATTTGAGAAGGAGAAGTTCTGGTTTTTCTGCTGATTGGTCCTGTTTGCAGAGCGAATAGGGAGGGCTGACAAACCGGATCTGTTTGTATATGGAAGTCAGCGTCATCAAAGATGGATTTTTGATAGTCGGCAAAATGTTTAAAATCAGGATATTGAGAAATGTATGCCCTGTAAATCCAATCCCAGGTGAAGTTTTCAATTAGGACTGAAGGAATACTCTCTTCCTTGGCGGCAAGGAGACCTAAGGGCGAAATATCGCAGAGTACCAAGTCGCAACCTCGGATGTGTTTGCGTAGTAAATTTAGAATGGCGGGTGAGGGTGGATAAAAGGTCTTCAATTCGTGGATGGTAGCTTGAAAATCTATTTCCAGGGATGATTTTTGCACCAGGCCGATATCGGAATAAAAGGGGATATAAGTAAAGTCGACACATAATGAATCCTCGAAAAACCAGCGGGGTACTGTGGTGATGATGGTATAGTGTACCGGTATCATATCTGAGAGAGCTTCCATGATAGCGGTGATTCTGGCGGCGTGGCCGAAACCGTGTGGTGTGATTACACAACCGATTGAGTATAGGGGCGGCTTGGAGGAATGGGAAAGAACCATGGGGTCAGCAACTCTATTGGATCAGGTTGTTGTCGAATTGATGGTTACGGTAAAGGTGGTGGATTTGTTTTCTATGCTTTGTACTCTGATGGAGCCGTGGTGCTTTTCGACTATATTTTTGGCGATGGCTAACCCAAGACCAGTTCCGCGATGCTTGTCGGTGTAAAAAGGGGTAAAAATTTGTTTCATTTTATCCTCCGACATACCGCTACCGGTATCGATAATTTTAATAGCAGCCCCTTGTCCATTGTGCGTGGGGTCAGTGCGGATGGTAACAGTGCCGCCCTCGGGCATGGCGTGTATGGCGTTGAACATTATGTTAAGTAGTACTTGATAAATTTGATCGGCGTCAAAATCCACTTCTGGAAGGCTAGGGTTTAAATGGGTTATGAGATGAATGGAGTTAGTGGCTAGTTCACCTTCCATGAACCGGACCAAACGGTGTACTACTTCATTTAGAGAACCTTTTTTGAGTTTCGGGTCGTTGGGTCGTGCAAAGACTAGAAATTCTTGTACAATGCCATCTAGGCGAGAGGTTTCTTCTACGATAATGGAGGCTAGATGCTCATTACCGGGGGCTAACTTGCTGATGCGTTTTCTTAGAATTTCAGCGGTTGAGCGTACGATACCCAAGGGGTTTTTGATCTCGTGGGAAACGGCGGCCACCATTTTTCCGAGATTAGCAAGTCTCTCCGCTTTATTAAGCTGTTCCTCTAGGCGCAATCGTTCATTGGCGCGTGTTTCGATTATCTTGTTGGCTCGTACTGCGATAAAACTTAGTACGGCAAAAAGCAGGCTCATTATTGTTAAAGAAAGAAAAATTATTTGACTTTGCAGTTCAATAATGGCTCTAAGATCATCTGATAGATCTTTGACCACTTCAATTACCCCCATAATATTACCTTTTTTGCCCTTTTGTCGATGGTCCTGCTTAAACGGGATAAAGGTTTTTAGGGTGCAATAAATGGGAGCGGTGCCCGGCAGCAAATTAAAAATTGAGCCGCTTGATTCAAGGACCGAATAATTTTTGCCCATTAATGCTTTGGAATATTCTATTCCGCCAAGTTCTCGTTTACCTACGAGGTCGTTTCTGGTGGAATATGATATGATGTTTTCCTTGGAATCGTAAATTGTTACTGAATCAATGCGCATTCCTTCCGTGGTATTTTGAATAATGGTATCGAGTCGATTAAATTGTTCTGGTTGACTCAAAGCAATGCGACCGTAGCGGACAAAGGTTGGTAGAACGAATTGTAAAAATACTTGGCGATTAAGATTTTTGGCAAAGAGAAGAGAGTATGCTTCGCTTCGTTGGAGTAGAACTCTTTTGGCATTATCGGCTATGGCAAGAGAGAGGATAATCGATGCTAGGAGAATGATGATTAAGCTGGTGAATGAAAAATATTCTATAAGTTTTATTGGTTGAAGGGCAATGTTGATGTCAGCGTCGGAGATGGGTTTATGAATAATGAGTGATTGGTAGTTATTTTTTTTCATTACATACTCCACAGGCGCGACAACGTGAAGTATCGCATGGCGGGGTAAAGCCTTCGCGTAGTGCTTTTTGATACTCTTTCCATAGATATTCTTTAGAAATTCCGTGGTCCACTATATCCCAACTGAAATTTTCTTCTTTCTTTCTTGGTCTGATGAATTGTCGATGGCTAAG
>JAOTSI010000079.1 GCA_029865005.1 Desulfobulbaceae bacterium | reverse complement strand
ATTATGCAGTTTCCAAATTGGGGATGGAACGAGTCTTGATAGTTGATTGGGATCTTCATCATGGTAATGGAACTCAACAGAGTTTTTACAAAACTGATAAGGTAATGTATATTTCAACTCACCAATATCCCTATTTTCCGGGTACTGGGACATTAATGGAAACTGGTACAGGGGCAGGGGAGGGGTACACAATTAATATTCCATTGCCCGGAGGACAGAATGACTACGATTATGCACGAATTTTTAATGAATTGATAACTCCGGTGGCCAGACTTTATAAACCGCAACTTATTTTAGTATCGGCCGGTTTTGATATTTATAAGGATGACCCACTAGGTTTAATGAAGGTAAGTGCGGCAGGATTTGCTTATCTGACCAGGGTTATGGTACAACTTGCAAATGAATTATGTGATGGTTCATTGCTTTTTACCCTGGAAGGCGGTTATAACCTGAGAGGTATGTTAGAAGGAAGCTTAGCAGTGTTAAGAGAATTGTTGGGGGAGAGTCCAGTGGATGGTTTCCCTAACTATTTATCAGCGGAATTTGCTGACCAATTAGATTCGGGAGATTCAGATCTCTCGTCTCTTGATCAGGCGCTTGAGTTGGTTAAAAATTACTGGGATATATAGTATATTTCAAATATTTACAAAAAGGATGTTAAGTGAATGCTGGGTCCTAGAATTCTTATTGCCGATGATGATAAATTAGTTTGTACGACAATAGAAAGAATTCTTAAAATGTTTGGCTATGAAGTTGTTGCTGTATATAGTGGCACCGAAGCTTTGAAAACCATAGATGAAAGTTTCGATGTTATTATATTAGATATTAATATGCCGGATATTAATGGTTTTCAAACTCTTGAATTTTTGAACGAAAAGGAAATAGATATTCCCGTTCTTTTTCTCACTGGCGGCGGGTCCATGGACTATGCTGTAAAAGCCCTTAATCTAGGTGCTTATGACTTCATGACTAAGCCTGTGGATGATTTAGATATTTTTAATTCTAAAATTAAAAGAGCAGTAGAAAAAAGGACTTTTGTTCGCCAGCAAAAAGCTTATCAGGATAATCTTGAAAGGGAGGTTCAGGAGAAAACAGCTGAACTTGCAGTAAAAAATCAACTTCTTGAAAAGTATAGCCACGAACTGGAAAATGCCACTATACAAATAATGTCTAGTTTTCAAGCTTTTTTGGAAAAAAAGGATGAATATACTGCCGGTCATACTAAAAGGGTTACCGAATATTCGATTATGATCGGAAAACAACTCGGGATAAGTAAACAAGATTTGGTGGTATTGGAACGAGCCGCTCTTATTCATGATATAGGTAAATTGGTTAATGAAAGGGATCATATTCAAAAAGCAGGTAAATTGACTGAAAAGGAATGGAAAGAGATAAAAGAACATCCGGAAGTGGGGTCTAATATTCTCGAACCATTGGTATTTTTACAAAGAGAACGCCAAATAGTAAAAAATCATCATGAACGTTTAGATGGTAGTGGGTATCCTCAAGGAAAATGTTCTGAAGAATTGGATTTACTTACCCGCATTATAGCCGTGGCAGATAGTTTTGACGCCATGACTTCCAGACGAAATTATCGGCCTAACTTTTCAAAATATCAAGCTTTGGATGAATTGAAACGTTGTTCTGGAACCCTTTTCGATAAAAATTTGGTTGAAATTTTTGCCAAAATGATTGACACAGAAAATATAAATTCTATTATAGATAATAATTTTTAATGGTTATTTAAATGTCTGAAATTACAAAAAATGAAATAGAATACGTCGCAAGGTTGGCTCGTTTGGATCTTCAGCCTCAAGAGGTTGAAACTATGACCAATCATATAGGTTTGATGCTTAATTACGTAGCCAAGCTTCAAGAATTAGATACCACGGATATACCAATTACTACCCATTCCCAAGAAGCTAATAATGTATTTAGAGAAGATGTTGTTCTTTCTTCTCTTGAACGAGAAAATGCTCTAAAAAACGCACCTCAACAAAACGGCGATTCTTTCGTGGTTCCCAGAATAATCTAATTACTTTTAATTAATAATCGTATAATAATTATATAACTATGGACCTTTATTCACTAACCTTGCATGAAGCCAAGGAAATGTTAGAGCGCGGTGATATCACCGCCGTGCAACTTACACAATCAGTGCTAGCCAGGATGGATGCCGTTGAAGGTGTCGTTAAAGCATATATAACTAGAAATGATGAAGGGGCTTTGACTGCCGCTAAGCAGGCAGATGATCTTCGTCGTGCTGGTAAGGCTGGTATATTATGTGGTTTGCCCATATCTCTTAAGGATGTACTTTGTACTGCTGATATGAAAACCACCTGTGGTTCTAAAATGCTTGAGAATTTTCAACCACCTTATGATGCAACTGTAGTTGAAAAATTGAAAAACAAAGGTGCTGTTATTACCGGTAAGGTAACCATGGATGAGTTTGCCATGGGTTCTAGTAATGAAACGTGCGCCTTTAATGTTCCGACTAATCCATGGAATAGTAAATATGTAGCCGGTGGTTCAAGCGGCGGATCTGCGGCATCTGTTGCGGCCGGTGAGTGTTTGGCATCCCTTGGTTCTGATACCGGAGGGTCCATTAGACAACCTGCTTCTTTTTGCGGTACAGTAGGAATTAAACCTACTTATGGTCGTGTATCACGTTATGGCCTGGTTGCTTACGCTTCTTCCCTTGATCAGGTAGGACCATTAACCAAAGATGTTACTGATTGCGCTTTGATGTTGGAAGCTATTGCTGGATTTGATTCTCATGATTCAACATCGTTAAAACAAAAAGTTCCTACTTATAGTGAATCTCTTATTGATGGTCTACAGGGTATCCGGATTGGTATACCCAAAGAATATTTTGGTTTAGGTATTCGAGACGATGTTAATAAGGTGGTAATGGATAGTCTTGATAAGCTTAAAGATGCTGGGGCAGAATTAGTTGAAATATCTCTTCCCCATACTGATTATTCCCTCGCAGCCTATTATCTTATAGCTATGGCTGAGGCCAGTTCCAATTTGGCCCGCTTTGATGGAGTACGATATGGTTTTCGTGCTGAAGATTGTGATTCTCTTGATAAGCTCTATAGTAAAAGTCGATCACTGGGCTTTGGGCAGGAAGTTAAAAAGCGTATTCTTCTTGGTACCTACGCTTTATCCTCTGGTTATTATGATGCTTACTATAAAAAAGCTTCCCAGGTACGTAGTTTAGTACGTAATGATTTCAATGAGGCTTTTGCCAAATGTGATTTAATCTGTTCTGCAGTAAGTCCCGTACCAGCCTTTGAATTTGGAGATATGAGTAAAGATCCCCTAGCTATATACCTCTCCGATATTCTTACCATTCCAGCTAATTTGACTGGAATGCCTAGTATCTCGGTTCCAGGAGGATTAAGTACTGATGGACTGCCTGTTGGTATTCAGTTACAGGCACCTCATCTAAAGGAAGATCTTTTATTTAAGGCTGGTTGGAATTTGGAAAAACGTGTGGAAATGGTCGGGAATTTTCCTAAACCGGAGGCGCAATGAAACTAAATATATCTAACCATATTAAAGAAATAGTTCCGTATCCACCAGGGAAGCCATTAGAGGAGTTGGAAAGAGAGTTGGGTATTACCGGTTCCATTAAACTGGCTTCCAATGAAAATCCCTGGGGTCCTTCCCCTAAGGCCGTGGATGCTATAGGTAATCACTTAACTAATCTTCATCGTTATCCTGATGGATCCGGTCATTATCTTACCAATATGCTGGCTAAGAAGATGGGAGTATCGTCTGAGGAAATAGTCCTCGGTAATGGTTCCAATGAGATTATTGAATTTTTAGTAAAGGCTTTTATTCGTAGTGGAGATGAGGTGATAACCAGTCATCCGTCTTTTCTCATGTACCAGAAATTTGTTCAGATACGTGGCGGAGAAAATATTGTCATACCGCTACGTGAGATGACTCATGACTTGGATGCTATCCAAAAGGCTGTAACTAACCGCACCAGGCTTATTTTTCTCGATAACCCTAATAATCCTTGTGGTACTGTTATCTCTCGTCAAGATTTTAATTCATTTCTTGCTGCCCTTCCAGAAGAAGTGGTAGTGGTGCTGGATGAGGCCTACGTGGATTTCTTGCCGGAGGATGAGCGTATCGATATTTTATCATTAATTCGTATTCCTGAAAATATTCCCGCTGTGGTATCCCTACGTACCTTTTCTAAGGCCTATGGTTTAGCCGGGCTAAGGGTGGGCTTTGGAATTATGCATCCAGAAATTGCTCAAATTCTTCACCGGGTAAGACAACCATTTAATATTAATCTTCTAGGACAAATAGGTGCTCTTGCCGCTTTGACTGATGAAGAACATTACTTAAAAACCATTCAAGGTACTTTAGATGGTAAAGAGTGGTTAACTCGGAAAATTGACGAGTTGGGATGCAAAGTCTTTAGGTCATATGCTAATTTTTTTCTCATAGATATTTTTAATGATGCAACTAAACTCTATGAAGCCATGTTGCGCCAAGGAGTAATAGTTCGAGCCATGAAAGCCTATGGATTTCCCAATTATATTCGTTTAACAGTTGGGACCCATGAGGAAAATGAACGGTTTATGAAGGCTTTTGAAATATGTCTACGAGAACTCAATTATGTCTAAAAAACGTAAAATTGTTACCATAGACGGCCCATCCGGGGTGGGCAAATCCACTATTAGCCGACGTTTAGCAGCTCAGTTGAAATTTACCTATCTTGATACTGGAGCTATGTATAGGTCCGTTGCTTTAAAATGTAAACAGCTTAATCTCGATTTCACAGATGAGAGGGTAATGGAGGGTGTTCTGGAACGGATTAATTTGAGGTTTGAACCAGCTCCTTCCCCCGACGCAGATGTCTTAGTTTTCTTAGATGATATAGAGGTTACTACTGATATTCGCACTCCTGAAATTAGTATGCTTGCTTCCAAAGTTTCAGCTATGGCGGCGGTACGTAATAAATTAACTGTTCTTCAACAACAGATGGGTGCAGCAGGTAATGTGGTGGTGGAGGGTAGAGATACAGGAACCGTAGTTTTTCCAGACGCCGCTTATAAATTCTATCTTGACGCAGCACCGGAAGAACGAGCCTCACGGCGTATTCTGCAACTGCGTGCAGGTAAAATGTTAGTTGATGAACAAAAAATATTAGAACAGATAATTAAAAGAGATAATGATGATCAACAACGGACCATTGCACCACTTAAAAAAGCGAATGATGCGAAGCTAATTGACACCACAGGTATTGATATAGACCAAGTGTTGGCACTTATGTTGAATTATATAGATTAAAATTTTTGTTAAATTTTTCTATTATGCTGAGTGGTTAAGATAAGTGCAGCGGTCTCTATTTTTTCTGTTCTTTCGCTGATGCTTAACTGAAAATTTCTATAATTTATATATTTCAATATTTATTCGGAGCGGACAATGGAAAGTGATGATGTTAAGTTGAAGGTAAGTAGTCACGCAAGCCTTTCTGAAAATATTGATGATCTGGTTGATGATCTTTTTAGTGAGCTTAGTAGTGAACTTGACCAATCTGATTCATCTTCGATTAAGGAAACTTTTGAACTTCCAACCCTAACTGGTATAACTCCCCCGGAGTCAGCAGATTCAGCCCCCCTTAACTCAAAAAATGTTGCCTCATCTGATTCTGAGGTGAATGAAGATTTGGAAGTTGTTGCTGATAAATCAGATTTAACAAACTTAAATGATAACTCTAATGAAGTTGATGTATATAAAAATATAATAAGTTCTAATTTGCTACTAATGCAAAATTGTGCAGAGCGGATTAACATGCTGGAATTGCTTTTTCAGCAAACCCCTGGTTATAAACAACTTCATTCTGCTGCTAAAAACCTTCGAGAATTATTACGATATCAAGAAGATTCCTTTCAAAGAGCCTTACAAGGAGATTTTGAAGAAAAGGAACATCCTCCTCTTTTTCCTGCTCGTCAATGGAAATTAGCAAAAAAACCATTTGCAAGTGTGAATCATGCGATACCTCCTTATCAATCCGTTCTAATTGGTAAATGGCAAGGCTCTCCAGCTGCATTTATTCATGAGGAAATGGTTCACATGAGTAGTGAGCCGATTATAAAAGCATCTAAATTCGTTACTAATAGTTTTTATCCTTTTAAAAGTCTTAAGCGACATCCTTGGAGTAAAATACAACCTCTATTTGTTGGAACGTTAGCTCAAAATAGTGAACAGGAACTTGAGAAAATGGAAGTGCCAATTTTTCAGCATCCTGGAGTTTTAGAAGCTTTTAACGAGCCTGTTGCTAAATCATATCTCCTTCTTTTGCATAATGGAAATAAGGGAGGAGCGGTTTTTTTGGATAGTCGGGTGAAACAGGTCAATGTTTCATCGCAATGGCGTTGGAAAGAAGAACAAAAAACTGATTCAGGTGTCATCGGATATTTTATTGCTGAAGGTATTTATATTCCATTGATATCCTTGTCAGGGCATGAATAAGGTTATTGAATTGTAACCGTTCACTGGGTTGTAAAGAAAAGTTCTATAAAATCGGACTGGTAAGAGTTTGCCAGTGGTGCGCATGTGTGCAAAGTAGATCGGTGAGCTATAGTTAATCCTGTGTGAATCCGGTTGCGTAGTGCAGGTGAACGCTTATATTGAATTAAGGTTGGTTGATCTTGATTTCTACGCTATGTAAAATAATAATCCTTAGAATATTATATTTGTTAAAAGATGGACAGGGGGAATGCTTTGTCCCAAAGAAATTTCGTTATAAACAATGAATGTTATGCCCTTATAATTGTCGATATTAATGATAATATCGTTACTTGGAATGAGGTTGCAGAACGTCTTTTCGGTTGGTCGTCAGCTAAGGCTTTGGGCCGTAAACTTTCTAAAACTATTTTCTCTCATTCTGCCTTAGAACTCTATCAACAAAGTCTCATCAAAAAAGATAAGATCCATCCTTCCACCTTACAAGAGTTAAAAAATAAAGTCTGGCATTGCGATGGTTATGATATTCCAATCCAACTCATTATTTCTAAATTAGATACGCCTCAAGGAATTCATTTTTTAATTAACGCATTTGATAATAACGAACAGATTCGTCGAGAAAAGGATGTTCGTAACTCTCTGAATTCGCAAAAAATAATGAATTCTATACTTCAATTGACTTTGAAGAATATTTCTCCGGATATTTTTTGTACTAACGTTCTTGAGTTAATATGTTCTTTTGATAGTTTGAAATTGGAACCCAAAGGAGCTGTTTTTTTAACTGATAATGAAAGCGGAGAACTTATTTTACATTCACATATTGGTATGAAACCTGAGCAGGTCCAAGCTTGCTCTAGAATCTCTCCAGGGGTTTGTCATTGTGGTCGAGCTCTAGAGACTGGCGAGGTACAGTTCGCTTCTTTTGTGGATGAGCGGCATAATATTCATTATAGAAACATTGAACACCATGGTCATTATTGTATACCCATCCATTCAGGCGATAGGATTCTTGGAGTTATAGCCCTGTATGTTCGTGAAGGTCACAGTCCGCGTAGTGAGGAACAAGAAACTCTTATTGCGATCTCTAATATTTTTGCTGGGGTAATTGAGCGAAAAAAAATGGAATCCCAACGTGCCTCTTTGGTTGATCGGCTTCATTCTGCCATGACTGCTGCTTGGAATGAAAAACTTTTCACTAATTCTATCATCGAAAGTCTCAATCATGGTCTTTTGGTTTTGGACCCCGATGGCATTGTTACTATGATTAATCCTCTGGGTAGGGAAATTTTAAATTATTTCACGCTTAAAAAGTCGATAATAGGGCATAATTTAAAGAAAATTTTTATCGAAAATATCGCTATTTGCTTGATGGATCCTACTCCTCTACCCACTGGTATGAGTAAGGAAATCACCCTTACCACTATTGGTGGTGAAGATAAAGTAATTGGTTATAACACAGTACCCAGAAAAGATTCTCAAGGTCAAGAATTGGGTTATATCATCTCTCTCACAGATTTTACCGAGATTAAACGTACCCAGAGAGAAATGGAAAAAATGAACCATCTTATAACCGTAGCTGAAATAGCTTCTGCGGTTGCCCATGAGGTTCGAAATCCCTTGGCCGGTATTAAAACCATGTCGCAATCTATTGAAGAAAACATGGATCCCGATGATGAAAATCGTGAATATTTAACCAGAATTATACGCCAAGTAGACCGGCTTAATGAATTGCTCACCAATTTTTTCACCTTTGCCAAGCCTGTCACTCCTAAAAGAACAAAGGTTTCTGTAATAGAAATAATAAATGAGACTAAACAGTTAGTCCGTAAAAAGTTGAAAAGCAGAAATATAAAACTATATGAAAAATATGATAACAGTTTACCTCAGATATACGCCGATCTCAATCAGGTACAACAGGTATTTTTAAATCTCATGCTCAATTCTATTGAGGCTATTGAGCATGATGGGATTATCGATATTAAGGCGTCATTCATGGATTCTGATGATGATTTAATGCCTTATTTTTCTGAAATCAGTTTGAATAAGAAACCAGAGGATTATGTCAAAATAATTTTTACTGATAATGGTTGCGGGATGAGTGAGGAAACCAGGGAAAAAGCCTTTAAACCTTTTTTTTCCACAAAAGCCCAAGGTACTGGTTTGGGTCTTTCTATTGTCTATCGGATTTTACAAGAAAATAACGCATTTATTCTACTTGATCCAGATGTTCTGGATGGTGCCTCCTTTATTATGTTCTTTGAAAGGTAATTAAGCATGGCCAATGTTCTTATAGTTGAAGATTCTGACGACTTGCTCTTTTCCCTTACCAGGACTGTTACCAAAGAAGGATACTCTGTTCTTAGTGCCTCTTCTGCCATAAATGCCTTAAAAATAATCAATAAAGAGTTAATTGACTTAGTTTTTCTTGATATAGGACTTCCTGATAGGGATGGTCTTAGCCTGATTGGTGAGCTGAAATCCCAATGTCCAGATATTGATATTGTTATGCTTACAGGTCGCAACGACGCAAGAAGTGCGGTACAGGCACTTAAAGCTGGGGCGGTGGATTATATTCTTAAACCATTTGAACTTATAGAATTTAAAAAAATACTTCATGGGTGTATGCGCAATAGGACTGCTGATAAAAAAGCTCTTCTGGAGAAAGGTAAAGATCCCATGGAATATATCGTTGGGGAGAGCAAAGCTATTGCTATGCTCCGTAACGATATATTAACGGCCGGGTCAGTTAATGCCCCGGTGTTGGTGACTGGTGAAACCGGGACTGGTAAGGAACTAGTAGCCAAAGCTATTCATCAGTTATCAAAAGGAGCCGGTGGAATTTTTGTTAAGCTTGATTGCGGGGCCCTAGCTGCTAATGTTATAGAGTCAGAGCTTTTTGGTTATGAAAAGGGTGCCTTTACCGATGCGGTGAAACAAAAAAAAGGGTTGGTGGAAATGGCCAATGGGGGGACCTTATTTTTAGACGAGATAGGGAATTTACCCTTGAGTTTACAACCAGTACTTTTACGCTTGATTGAGGAATCAACCTTTCGTAGGGTAGGGGGATTACGAGATATCAATGTTAAGCTACGTATAATCGCCGCTACTAATGTTCATTTGGAAGAAGAGGTAGCGAGTGGACAATTTCGAGAAGATTTATATTATCGGCTTAATGTGATTAATATTAAGATACCTCCGCTATGTGAGAGGGGAGATGACCTTCTTTTTTTGGCCCGTTATTTTCTTGTTTATTTTAATGGGGAAATGAAACGAGGAATTAAAGGGTTTACTCCAGAGAGTGAAAAACTTTTGCTTCTTCATAATTGGCCCGGAAACATCAGAGAACTTAAAAACTGTATCGAACGAGCTGTTATTTATTGTAGAGATGAATGGTTGGCTCCGGTTCATCTCTCAGTTCCTCGCCCTTCCACCTCTTCTTCACAAGAGTTATTACCCCTGCTCACCCTTAAAGATATGGAATTGAAATATATCTCTAACGTCTTGCAACGGGTTGGTAATAATAAATCAAAAGCCGCTCGCATCCTCAATATATCCCGCAATACCCTAAAAAAGAAACTTGCTGATCAATAGAAATTGATCATTTTCTTACCACTGGTCAGATAGTGACCGCTTTTCACTGCCTTTTCATCAATATATTTTTTAATACATGCCATTAAGGTTCTAAGTTGACAATGAATATGTCGTTTTTTTATTAGCGGTATGAATTGTGCAACTTAATATTTATTCATAAAGTCGTTGACTAGAGGGTTTGCAATTAGAGCCTAGTATATATTTTCTGCCTTTCTAAGGGAACTGGAAGAAAATAATCTACCCGAATGGCGTAGGATAGGGCTTCGTCTTCAAGGCGTGCCAAGGGGCGCATACTTTTTGTATGTAACCCTTGGCTCAACGCAGAAGACGGAGCTATGGACAAGTTAGTCGGGTAGATTATTTTTTGGAAGTTCCCTAATACCTCGTAAGATAGTAAGCAGGCACTGGTGCTGTGAATACTTACTTATTTAATAATTATATAGGATCTATCCATGGATAATACAGAGACGTTAAAAAAGGTACTTATTGTAGATGATGAAGAGGATATGATCTGGTCTCTTCAGAAAAACCTTAATAATGATAAACTACAAGTTGATATCACTGTTGCATCTTCCGGTGAAGATGCCTTACAGGTTCTGTCTGAAAAGCCTATCGATTTAGTAGTAACCGATATTAAAATGCCTGGTATTAGCGGGATTGATTTGCTGATGCGTATCTCTAATCGTTATCCAAATACTGGTGTGGTGGTGATGACCGCTTTTCCTTCACCGGAACATAAAAATGAGGCCTTAGCTCACGGTGGGCTACATTACCTAGAAAAACCTTTTGATATTAATGAGTTGAGGCGGGTGATTAAAACGTCCTTAGCCCAAGATGATTTATTTAAAGGCACAGTTTCTGGTATTGAACTTAGCGATATTATACAGATAAATTGTTTGTCTAAATCTAGTACAACCCTTAGGGTAAAAACATCTTCCGGTCGTGAGGGGCGGGTTTATTTTTATGATGGCAATATTATCCATGCCCAATGCGGTACCCTTTCTCCGGAAGAAGCCTTTTATGAGATTTTAACCTTTAAAGGGGGAATGATAGAGTGTATCAGCACTAAAGAGCTTCCAGAGCGAACTATTAAGAAGGATACTGAAGCTCTTTTGCTGGAGGGAATGGCTAGGATGGACGAATTAAAAGCCAAGCAAAATGAAGAAAAAATATCAATATCATCTTCTGCTTCAGATAGTATGCCTGGCAATATTGATGTAATTAGCGATAATAAAAACGAGGAGGAAATCATGAACGACTTGAAAAATCTGTTAACGGAGTTTACAAGTTTACCAGGGGTAAATACCGCTTGTTTAGTAGGACGAGATGGATTTTTGCTTGATAGTATCGCCATAGCTGGAACGGATAGTGAAATGATCGGGGCCATTGCCTCTGGTGGATTTGGTGCCTCAGAGTCCATGGGCAATCAACTGGATAAAGGTAGTTTAACAATGACTATGATAGAGTATGATCAAGGTCCTGTTATGCTCGCACCCATCGGAAGTGAAGCATTTCTAGTGGTAGTGGCTGATAAAGAGGCAAATCTTGGAATGATTCGTCTGAAAATTAAAAAACATGCCGGTGAAATTGAGAAATCAGCTTCAATCTAAATGATCAACCAGTTTTTTGAACGAGAAAGACAACGAGGAGGACAAAATGGGGGAGGGTAAGATTTTAGATATTGCTCATGTCAGTTTTCTGGACATGATTAAGGTGATGATCACCATGAGTGGTGCCGCTGCAGCTAAGGGAACCTTAATTCGTAACGCACTGGCCACTGCGGAAAAAATAAAAGAGGTTGAATATGCCACTTTTGACGATTTTTTGGCCGCTATTGAGGACACGAGCAATCCGATAACAATGATTGAGGGTAAATCAACCCATGTTGGGGACTTTGTTTTTGGTCTTAAAGATTGTCCTTTTGGACCTTCCATAAAAAATTATACCTCTGTTTTTGAAACTATGCCCGATGGATATGCAGATTTCACAGAGGAATTTAATAAACCCGGTATGATTACAAATAAATATAGGGTTGGAGAAGGAGCCGGTGTGAGTCCTTTTTGCTCGGTGCATCAACCGTTGCGTAGCGCGGTGGCTGATAAAATACAGGTGGGGGGCAAGAAAATAGAGATCTATCAGCTGGGTTGTAAGGCTGGTTCGGGAAAAAAAGGTTTTGCCGATAAATGGATTTCGGAAACCGGGGTGGCAAAAGACGTGGTGGATAAGGTTCTTGATAACCACATGTGTTGTTATTATATAAAAATTGTGGATTAATAAGTTGGTATTCTAAGGGATTCCGTCTTAGGATATTTGTTGCCGATATGGGATAAACTGGTCACTATGATTACAACTACCTGATTTAATAAGACCCAAAAAATATAAGTGGTCACAGGTAGTTCAGATTTATGCAGTTGTCGTAAGTGATCACCAGCACCACATCTGCGCGCGATCAGGCCGGATACACATAGGGTT
>JAOTSI010000389.1 GCA_029865005.1 Desulfobulbaceae bacterium | reverse complement strand
TATTTTCCGGCTGCGGAGAAGGACGACCATTTACATACCGGTACACTTCTGCGCAAGAGGTCATTATAACTTATCAAAATCGTAATTATACCCTCACGCAGGGCAAGCTAAATTCTGACACTCCATTTAACTACGAATTTGAAGCCGATGGAGATGTGGATATCGTACTTAAAGGTAAACACTACGAAATAGACAGCCCCTACGATAAAGACAAAAAAAAGAGTAAAAAGAAAGTAGTCAAGAAAAAGAAAACAGTTAAACAGAAAACAACCACGCGGTGATAGTAACAATATAAATATTGTTTGGAGGAAGAAAAGAAGGTTATTAAAAATAAAGATGCTAATACCCGATTACAACAATAGTATCCTAAATCTAGTCTCTGCTATTACCCTAAGGCCTGACACAAGTGCTTCAGAATATGAACCACTTCCCCATTTCCGGGACATGAGACTTAATAACAGTTGCGTGGTATTGCTGATTATTGACGGTTTGGGGGATAAATATTTACAAAGCCGTCCAGGAAGCTTTCTCCATCACCACCGAAGGGGAAAATTAAGCTCGGTATTCCCGCCTACCACTGCCACAGCTGTAACCAGTTTTTTCACCGGTGTTGCCCCTCAACAACACGCCATTACCGGCTGGCATACCTATTTTAAGGAATTAGGTGCAGTTGGCACCATTCTTCCATTCATTCCTCGTTACCGCGGGCCGTGTTTTACAGAGGCTAATATTTCCCCGGCCCAACTGGTTCAACACGACTCTTTGCTGTCCACCTTAAATATCCCCAGCCATGTTGTCCTACCTCATCAATTCAGCGATTCCACCTACAGTCAGACCCTATCAGAAGGAGCTACCCGGCATGGTTACGAAAATCCAGCTGAGATGTTTGAACTTATAAGACAATTGGTCAACCCACAGCACCCTGGCCTTATCATTGCTTATTGGCCAGGACTCGATAGCCTGGCCCATACACACGGCATGGATAGTCCTGAAACAAATGCTCATTTTATAGATTTGGACAAGGGATGTAGAAATTCCTTAGCCCCGCTTGCCGAGCAAGGGGTCACGATTGTCATCACTGCCGACCACGGGTTAATCGATACCTGCGAAGAACGGATAATTCACCTGGAAGATCATCCGAAGCTCTCATCCCTGCTTACCCTGCCTTTATGCGGAGAGCCGCGCTGCGCCTTTTGCTATGTCCGCTCAGATAGCGGAAAGGTATTTGAACGATACATCAAGGAAAATCTAAAATTTGCCTGTCAACTCAGAAAAAGCGAAGAGTTGATCCGAGAGGGGTATTTCGGTAAGGGAACGGCTTCATCGCGTTTACGGGAACGGGTAGGCGAATATACTTTGTTAATGAAGGAGAATTACATCATCAAAGATCGGTTACTTAATGAAAATCCATTTAATCTAATAGGGGTGCACGGCGGTCTCTCTGCCGAAGAATTATATGTGCCACTTATTATTTTAAAATAATATTCCTATTTTTATTTTCATCACAAACAACAACCAAAGAGCCAACCAGCTGTTCACGCAATAAATTAAAAATATACTAACTGAGAGAGGTGATCAATTTCTATACAATTGCTACAGCTTTCAACATTTTTTCCCAATCACGTCCGACACCACACCTCTCACTGATACCGATTACCGGCCACCACCTCCTGCATAGCTTCGTTAAAAGTACCCCCCCCAATAGATGAAGAAAACAAACGATCCACCACCCGTTTAACCTCAAGCTGTTCTTCAGGAGTGATAACAAAACCAGGCAATGGACTACAGGGCAACAATTTACTAAAACATTGCTCCTCTTCCTGCTGACAATCTGGATCCGTATCCATAAGCAAAGAACCTACCACATGAACCATATTACCCCAGTATCCGCCCTGATCGATATGCTCAATGAGCTGCTGAAAAACTGTATTTAAAGTGATGGTGACAGGATCCATCACCGCATAACCCTGCTCGCTACATGGAGTCCTGGACAATAAACAGCGACAGCTAAAAGGTCGAACTTCATAGATGGAGCAACTTCCATCTTTTAGAAACATACAAGAGGAAAAATTCCAACTGCCCTCCTCTTCAATATCTTGACTCTCATCCTCTTCAATACACAGTGAGGCAAACCGGTTAGTGGTCATTTTGGGAATATCGATTTCTCCCGCCGCCTTGCTTATTGACTCGCAAACCTTAGAAGCCCCTATTTTTTTAAGAAAAGACACTATCTCGCGACCTTCCAAGGTAGTCATAGTTACACTCTGAGTACAACAGGCCGAGCATCCTTTTTTACAAGCCCACCCCGTTCCATGAAAATCTCCAGCATGACGATAAAGAACCTGTAACAAATCGATTTTCTTTCTATCCATTCTTCGTTCCCATTATTTTCTCCTACGCCTCCTTTTTGCAAGCACCAAAATTAGGAAAGCAAACAGAAGCAATTACAAAACACTATATTTTTTTTTAAAATACATAAAAGTTAAGTTATATCATAACCACTTAAACAGATATTGGTTTCTCTCTTACCACGATGCTATTAACTTATAAATAATACAAACCTTATGATAACTCAGCCTCCCCATCAAAAACGAAATGGCCCCAAAAAGCCATTACAGTGGTGGTCACGATCTTAAGTCATCGACTATAATTGCCCACTGGATATATAAGGTGGACAATAAGAGCATCGCACTTGGAACAAGTGAAAAACAACTTACCCTAACATTTCAAATATTGTACGAAAAAACAAGCAATAAATAAACAAATTACGCCATGTTACTCAAACTTTTTTTCGCACTAACTCAAATTAGTTCTACCCGAGTTTGTTTATCACTGCTAAAGTATAATAAAAGGCAACGATAAACGTATAATTCAATTTGCCTATAAACAATTTTTAGCTTAGACAAGCTAGCACATACTGCAAGCATACTTATCTCAGCTATTTTTTTATGTAGTCGCCTCTTTATTTCCTAAAATTTAATTAAAAAAATAGGAGGATAAGAATCGTTTATATATATCTAAATCAACATAACACTTAGTTCAAACTTAATTTCGTTGCCATAGCTCAAACCACCTGACCCTTAAAATAAGGTTACGAGAGCACGTTCCATTGCAATATTTTTTTTGCCTCCCGCTCCCCCCCTTCAGGTGCAGCAAGTTAGGCAAACAAAAAGCATTATCCCGTTTTTTAAAAAGGTCGTTTGACACTACCGGAGTACACTCTATATGAAAAAACATTTTGTCCTGGACACCAACGTACTACTCCATAATGCCGAAGCTATATCCTCCTTTGCCGACAATGTCGTGGTACTCCCCATGTCGGTTATCGAAGAACTCGATAGTTTCAAATCCCGCAACGATGAACTGGGACGTAACGCCCGCATGGTAGTCCGCAACCTCGACCTACTCCGCACTAAAGGATCCCTGGGAGATGGGGTTAAAATGGAAAACGGTGGAGTGTTGAGAATTTACACGGAAAAAAAAGACAACCTAACCAACCCTGGACTTGATCTCAACATTGCCGATAACCGTATCCTTTCAGTAGCGTACACTTTCTTAGAACATGGAGAGATAGTAATTTTCGTCTCCAAGGACATTAATGCCCGCTTAAAAGCCGACGCCCTCGGCATAGAAGTGATGGACTTTGAAAAACAAAAAATCAATTTCGACGAGTTGTTCACTGGTCAACGGGCCGTACAAGTTCCGGTGGAAACCATCCAGAATTATTACCAACAAGATGTCATCACTATTAATGATCATGACTTCTTACCCAACGAGTTCGCAGTTCTCACTAACAAGGACGACAATAGAGATACCGCCCTGGCCAAGGCTATCAACGAGCATGACCTAGTCCACCTAAACAATAAACTTGAAACTATCTGGGACATCCACGCCCGCAGCAGAGAACAACGTATGGCTGTAGAGTTATTGATGGATCCAGCTATTGAGCTGGTCACTCTAGTGGGTCAAGCTGGTACCGGCAAGACCCTCTTGGCTCTTGCCGCCGGTCTGGAGTCAACCATTAAGTTCAAACGATATGACCGACTGCTAGTATCCCGCCCCATTATCCCAATGGGTAAAGATATAGGATATATGCCAGGGGACAAAGACGAAAAATTATCCCACTGGATGCAACCCATTTTTGATAATCTGACCTTCCTTTTCAGGGACGGACACAAAAACAG
>JAOTSI010000093.1 GCA_029865005.1 Desulfobulbaceae bacterium | reverse complement strand
ATCACCGGGACCTATTGTAGCGGTAATATTCAAGGTACCCACCGAGACAAACTCCGTTCATGTACTAATTGTGATTTCTACACCCTGTTACAAAAAGAAGAAGGCGCTGAATCATTTACCCTAAATTTCAATAATTTCATTAAAGATAAAATAGCTTAATAACAATAACATATATTCAAACTTTTAAGGGGCCTTAAAGTTAACAATGCTTCCCCACTATTGCGGCAGATTCCGCAATAAACCAACCTATTAAAATAATATCTTAAGTCGCACTTTTTCAGTCCAAGAACAAGAGCACTTTTAGCGGAGAGAGAGAGAGAGAGAGAGAGAGAGACACTACCAACATAATAGCATAATTGCTCAAGCACTCCCCCATCAACATCCAGCGCTCACCATTTTTTCTATGATTTGATAATTAAAATGGAATTGATCCATTTTCATCTTCGGCATACAGATCCATATCGCTCATTAAATTTAGAAATACTCCCAGAGATTCACATAAATTTTTTATAGTTTTACTATAGGTTAACTTTTCCTCTGGGGTTTTTGCTTTCGCCATAGCTTTTATTGTTCTCATTATCTCAATAGAAATACCATTCATCATCTGTTCTGGGTCCATTGCTTATCCTCCGATAATTATAAATAAAGTGACCAATTTTTATAGTTAATAATATTGCATCGCAACAGAAAAGTCGATCCTTCTGATCGTCACCTACCCACTTTAATCAATTTAAACAAACAAAATTAATAAAACCTAACCATTATTATTTTACAGATACCACATCATATTATGTATAATTAGAACAAATCATCTCTAAAGAACTAAGACAGCATATTTATAATTGCCAATCGTTATTTTTTTTCATATGCTTATCCTCAATAAATATTAATTTTTAAGGATAAGATTCACTACTAAGCGAAATAGTGCAACTTAGGATAGTCCTCGGAGAAAATAAATTGTAAGTGGTCACAAATTCAGATTTTAAGACAGTTACTATTTTCACGACCCTAAAGCCGCTGTCAACCTACAACTGTACAACCTCTGATGGCAACCGCACCGTATTAACCTAGCATTATACAATTCACCGACCTACTTGCACAGACAAGCTGCATTACTTAATAATTAACACATCGTAGTTATAATATTTTTTACTTCAACTTAGTTAACATATTAAAATTATCTACCTTAAAGAGAAGCTGATGAATAAATATGTTTCAAGCATTGTAATATTGATACTGGTCTTGGCTCTTGCTGGGTGTAGGTCGGCGGCCCCCCCAACAATAATGCCCAAACTTTCCGACGAAGAGCTCTCAACCCTGAAGCGCACCGGAGAAAAGTTAGATTATCAAAAAGATATCCAACCGATTCTCGACCGTCGCTGCGTAGTATGCCATTCCTGTTATAATTCCCCCTGCCAGCTCAAAATGACATCTTTTGAAGGATTGGCACGGGGGGCAACTAAAAGTAAAGTTTATGACAGTTCTAGACTTATCCCCGCCAAGCCGACACGCCTTTTCATTGATGCGAAGACCACCCCCGAGTGGCGGAAAAAACATTTCGCCGATGTTACAGGTGGCGACAATGCTCTAGGACCTGATTCCTTCATGTTCCAGCTTTTGGACTTAAAAACATGCAACCCCGAGATTAAGGGTACCTATGAATCCGAAGCGGAGGACCTCTCCTGCTCTCAGACCGACAAAGAACTGAAGAGTTTTATAAAGAAAAACCCCCATGCCGGAATGCCTTTTGGTTTCCCGGAGATCAAAAAAGAGGAGAGTTTCGCCCTCAAGGCCTGGCTTGCAGCCGGAGCCAAGGGACCATCTCCTGAAGCAGACCTCTTGCTCAAATCGCCAACCAACGGGGAAAGTGGCGAGGCAGTGCTCCGACACTGGGAGAAATTTCTCAATAGTCATAAGCCCAAAATGGTTACCACTGCCCGTTACCTTTACGAGCACCTCTTCCTGGCCCATATTGCCTTTGACGAGATACCGGGGGATTTTTACTCACTGGTCCGGTCTAGCACAGCATACCCCTCACCCATAGACGAGATCCCCACGGTAAAGCCATACGATAACCCAGGCAAACCCTTCTACTATCGTTTTTCTAAAATCCACAGCTCCATTGTTTTCAAGACCCATATCGTGTATCGATTCAACAAGAACCGGATGGAGAGGTACAAGGAATTGTTTTTAAAGCCCGACTGGAACGGAGAAAATGTCGTAGTGCCATCCTATGACCCTGATGACTCAGCCAATCCTTTCAAAACATTTCAACAAATACCGGCTCGATCCAGGTACCAGTTCCTCCTTGATGACACCTATTATACGGTAATGACATTTATTCGTGGCCCGGTGTGCAAGGGGCAAGTGGCCCTGAATGTGGTCAATGATCATTTCTGGATCATGTTCCTTGATCCTGATGCGGATCCCACCATCAAGGAGCCTAACTTTTTAGATGCTAATATAAAAAATCTTCAGATGCCGATCAAAGCACGGGGCAGATTCGATCGACTTCTCTATATACCTTACCGCAACGCGCGTGATCATTATCTTGAAAATCGCACAGAGGTTTCCCGGAAGCTATACCCTGATGGGCTTGGCCTGGATCAGATCTGGGCTGGGGACACCGCAGATTCCCAACCTTTTTTAACCGTCTATCGCCATTTTGACAGCGCTTCGGTTGAACTTGGAGCCGTGGGCGGGATTCCCAGGACCGGCTGGGTCATTGATTATGCCCAATTCGAGAGAATTTACTACAATCTCGTGGCCGGTTTTAATGTCTTTAGTAATGTCAAGGAACAGGCTGGTATTCGCTTATACATGGATCTTCTGAGGCAGGAGGCAGAACTGCTTTTTGTGGATTTTCTGCCCCCTGAAGTACGGGTCGATACTTGGGAGAGCTGGTACCCAACCATATTTTCCTGGCTAGCGGTTTTCAAAGACACGGCAACCATCGATACCAAGACCCCCACCAAGGTAAAATTTCAAAAAAAGTTTAAAGACCCAGCGAAATACAAAAAAGACTTATTCCTACAGGTGATCAAACGGTTGCGTAAAGATATTGCTGTAGAGCTTGATCCGCTTAATTTTCATGGGGCCGATATCGACCGCTCCCCGGCAGCGAAAATAAGGACCGAGGAGGAGCTGGACCACGAATTCAGAAAGATCACCCATACTGCTGGCGGTTTTGCCAGTGCAATGCCCAGAAAAGGGGATGCCGCTTTTGTGCGGATTGTTCGAGAAAATGAAGAAGACCTCATCTACACCGTGATTCTTAATCGTTACCACAAAGATGTTGCCTTTATTGAAGGAGAGGATCTGCGGCTCGACAGGAGTAAAGATACCATCCATGTGGTGAAAGGTTTTATTGGTTGCTATCCTAATGCTTTTTTCGAAGTTAAGTTCGCAGAGCTTCCGGAATTTTTCAAATTGCTTCGCGCCTCGGATGAGGATTCTGATTCCTTTTATAACTTTTTCGATAGGTTTGGAATCAAACGTTCCGACCCCCGTTTTTGGGAAATATCCGATTATTTCAATGACCAATTTAGAAAAAACCATATTTTAACATCTGGAATATTCGACTTGAACCGATACACTAATAACCCTAAGGTTCCTGATATTTGGGACCAGTTTATTTTTAATTGGCATAAATTAACTGGGTTATAAACCCTTTGACCATTAATTATTTGCCTTGATTAACTATCAGGTCCACAGCTACGTAACAAAAAACACTTATCATAAGCGTTCACCAGCACCGCACCTATATCCTAAGCGATCTGAATATTTCATAGATAAATATTCTGCTTGCTAGTCAATCGTAAAAACAGCCATTTGCAAGAAGTATTTTTGTCAAAAAACCATTATTTCAGACATTTTTTCATAAAAAATAGGCTTTGATTAAGGCTTGGACGCTTGATTTATCGTATACGGGTTAGCTGAATTTTTACTTTCATAGCTAAATAGATCTATAAAATAAAAGGATAAATTATAAATAATTGATCTTAAATACCTTCTCTTCACACGGTTGCCCCTTCAATCGGAGTTATATATTATAACGCTGCACACTACTTAACTTCAAACACAGATTCAATAGCTAGTAATCATGATAAATTTTCATAAAACCAATTAAAGAAACCAATACATGTTACAAAAATTATCTTTTAGGATCCAATAAAGAACCTTGACATCCAACTTGCCGAATGATCCCCCCTGTGGTATCAAAATCATTTAAATAAAACTAAAAAGGTTGATTACAATTAGATAATGGGTTCTGCTATTACTGACAAAAAGGCCATTTTCGGCTGGGCCATGTATGACTGGGCTAACTCCGCCTTTGCCACTACCATTATGGCTGGTTTTTTTCCGGTATTTTTTAAGCAATATTGGAGTGCGGGGGTTGATGCCACCATGAGTACGGCCCGCCTGGGTGGGGCCAACACCATTGCCAGTATCATTGTGGCCCTCTCAGCTCCCTTACTTGGCGCAATTGCCGACAAGGGCTCGGCCAAGAAGAAGTTCCTATTCTTTTTCGCCTCCATGGGCATGGTGATGACTTCCTGCCTCTACCTGGTTTCCCAAGGCAATTGGCTGCTAGCCGTCGCCCTCTATATCTTTGCCTGTATAGGATTTTCCAGTGCTAATATATTTTACGATTCACTTATCACCGCCATTACCAGTGATGATAAAATGGATCTGGTATCAGCGATGGGTTTTGGACTGGGATATCTCGGCGGAGGTATTCTTTTTGCCTTTAATGTCTGGATGACCCTACAACCGCATGATTTCGGTTTTACAGGTCCAAGCGATGCGGTACGTTTTTCTTTTCTTTCGGTGGCAATATGGTGGGCCATTTTTTCCATTCCCATCTTCCTCTTTGTCAAGGAACCGGAAACATCTCCAGTCAATGAATCGGTGATGGGAATCATCAAAAGCGGTTTCAAACAGTTTTCCCATACCTATCAGGAAATACGCCAACTCAAAACTGTCTTCCTCTTCTTGATCGCCTATTGGCTCTATATAGATGGGGTTGACACCATTGTACGCATGGCTATTGATTATGGACTCTCCATAGGCCTACAACAAACCGACCTCATCAAGGCCCTCCTCATAACCCAATTCGTCGGTTTCCCTTGTGCCATCGGCTTTGGATACCTGGGCGCTAAGATAGGGACCAAACGTGCAATATTTATCGCCATTGCTATCTATCTTTTTGTCTCCATTTGGGCCGCTTTCATCACCCAGGAAAGCGAATTTTATGTTCTAGCAGTTATTATCGGTTTAGTTCAGGGTGGCATTCAGGCTCTGAGCCGATCTTTTTTCGCCCGGATCATACCGAAAAAAAGCTCAGCCGAATATTTCGGTTTCTACAATATGCTCGGAAAATTTGCCGCTGTCATTGGTCCACTTCTCATCGGCATGACCGGCTTACTTGTAAAATCCATGGGATACAGCGATGATATTAGCTCACGTATCAGCATTGTATCCATATCGCTTTTATTTCTGGCTGGGGGCATCCTCTTCTACTTCGTCAGCGAAGAAAAGGCGCAGGAGCAGCTCCAGCGTTACAAAACCCAACGCTCTTAAGTCATTATCAAACAGCAGCCGTAGTTCACAGAAAGGATATCCCATGCTCGTAGTTCCCATAATAAGTAAACTAAAGCAGCATAGTCATCCTTTCATCACCATCGGACTGATTCTCATCAATTGCTTAGTCTACTTTTACATTCAAGGAGATGAAGATAGCTTTGAAATTGCTGCTTATGAGTATTACAACACCTCCGGGTTGATGAACATGGAAGTGCGGGCCTATGAACAATACCTGCTGTCCAACGGAAACATCGGAGGTTTACCCGACCCAGTGACCATAAACACCAACCAGGATTTACGAATACAGCTATATTTCCAAATGAGAGGGGACGATGATTTTGTTACCAGCTTACTCAACTTTGAACTAATCAAAATCACTGATACTCATTTTCTTAGCTGGCAAAAGCTCCGAAAAAACTATGAGGAAAAACTCGCCCTTGTAATCTCTAACAGTTACGGTTACACCCCCAGCAAAGCTACCCTACTCACTGCATTCACCTCCATGTTCCTCCATGGCGGATTCATGCATCTACTGGGCAATATGGTTTTTCTCTGGCTGGTCGGATCCATGGTGGAAGCAATAACCAACCGGGCCGCATACCTCTTCGGCTACTTACTCACTGGGATTTTGGCCGCCTGGTCCTATGGCTTTATCTACAGCACATGCACCACTCCCTTGGTGGGTGCTTCAGGAGCCATTTCCGGTATTATGGGGGCCTACTGTGTGCTCTATGGATTGAGCAAGGTTAAAGTTTTTATTTCTTTGGGTTTTTATTTCAACACCCTTCGTTTACCAGCTATCGCCCTTCTTCCCTTTTGGCTGGCAAAGGAGCTATATTCAGTTCAAACCATAGGAGATATAAGTAATGTTGCCTATATTGCCCACTTTGGAGGCTTACTAGCTGGGGCGACCCTAGCGTTTTCACTTATAAAGATCCAAGGTCCCATAAACATAGAGGACCAAGAAGAAACAATGCTAACCATGAACGCCGACCTGGAAAAAGGCGTCCAATACATGGCTGAACTGGAGCTGGACAAGGCCAGGGAAGTGTTCAACAGGCTACTGACCGATGACCCAAAGAACATAGAGGTCTTAGAAAAACTTTTTGAAACCGAATCCCTCGGTCCCAACCCCGCTTCGCTACATCGTACCGCCAACAGTTACCTGAAACACCTCGCTAACACTGCGGAACATAATTATAAACGTCTTTTAGACACCTATATTCGTTATGCCCAACTATGTCGTAACGACCTCCAACTCTCCCCAGTCCTTCTGCTCACCATGCTGATCCTCTTTTGTAAGAAAGGAGAAATCAAAGAGGCCACAGCTATCGCCTCAACCCTGGTTAAAAAACACTCCGATAGCCCAAAATTGCCCCGCGCTCTTTTGCACCTCTCTATTGCGGCAGACAAAAACAATATGCCTAAGGTGGGAAGTAATTGCCGCACCCTCCTGCAACGCAAATTTCCCCAATCATCAGAATATGCCAGAGCAATGGAAGTACACAATTCTACTTCTGATTCAACACCTTAATACCTGTGACCACTTACTATCTCGCTCTTTATTAAATCAGTTAGTTATAAACTAACTGTGACCAGGTACAAGCCCAGAGCATGGTAAAACAAACAAAATTTCCCTTCAGTCAACTGCATACCCATAGGGAGGGTGCAATACCTCCAAGTAACTAATAAATTATGTTATACGAAATCAAGAAGTTACACTTTCAGTTATTTGATAATTTAAGGCCAGGAGTCCTGGATGGATCGCTGTTGACTTAAGGAATTTTTAGAATTTAAAACCGGTCACCTACATCCCTTCTCCCTTGAAGGGGGAAGGACAGGATGGGGGGTTGAGCCCAGCTATATCCCAGAGAAATATATTAAATCGCCTAGTTAATAAGCCTACAACCAGGTACCCGCATGAAGATAAATAACCTGGAACCATTTTCGGATTAATACTCATTATAAATCCTAACAGCCAACACTAAGCCTCTATAAAATATTCATAGAAGATTGTAAGTTCGAAATGGTAATTTATCGAAATCAAGCATCACAGCCCTCAGAAGAACAACGTATTACATACCTCCACGGTAAAACTTTATCAAACCACTAACCATTAGCTAATAATAAGAATTAGTTATTTCAATATAAATTTAATCTTGAAATTTATAATTTTTCTATAAACACATACTTCTATACCTGCATCTATAATGTTAAAAAATTGCAATATTACATAGCAACCACACAACATCTATAGATCAGCAGTGCTCCCTCAAGAACCCTCGCCTGCAAACTCACCAAAAAATAAATATTATAAATCTGTATTGTCAATAATTCAAACATTTCAAAATAGAACAAACAGCTATTTTCAACCTGTCATAAATTAATTGTATGTTAGTTACAATATTTTTCGAATTTTCCTTTGACAAATATCCATAAATAACGGTATAGAAATAATCTTATCAAACAGCCGCCTGCAGGCACCTGTTTATAAGTTTGGGTATTTAAATGTAAAACTTTATACACCCATTAATTCTTCTCATTTCTTGAGAAAATAGAGATTTTTTCTTTTTCTTTTGTACAGGCAAAATAAGGGGTGCATTGTATGAAAACTCATGTATTACGACCGCTAATCTTAGCGATCGTATTAGTTTCCTGCCACTTACTCTTCAGACACTTTTATGTGCCGGATGATTTTGGAGTGAACGGAAAAAATTTTACTTTCGGCTTTTATAGAGCCGGAAGCATTGATGACTGGAAAGCTATTCCCGTAAAATATAAAGGGAAAGAGCTTTGTGCCGAATGTCATGAAGAGCAGTATGAAAGCAACATGGCTTCAAAACATTCCATCATTCAGTGTGAAAACTGTCACGGTCCCGCTATGGATCATGCGGAAACCGAAGAACCATTAACAATCGACAAAAGCAGAGGGCTCTGCCTCAGATGCCACGCTGCATTGCCATATCCGGGTAGCCAAAGAAGCGAGCTTCCGGCTATCGATCCAGAAGAGCATAATGTCGGCATGGAGTGCGCTGAATGCCACAATCCACATAAGCCGAGCCTGGAGGATATGTAATGAGTGTTTCAAGAAGAGATTTATTAAAGAAAACGCTTGTGGGCTCAGCTGCTGCTGCGCTTCCTTTGGATGCGTTTAAGTTTTTAAGTCCAGAACAAGCCAAAGCGGCTTTGGCCGAATCACCACATCGCTGGGGATTTCTCGTAGACACTACGAAATGTGTTGGCTGTGGATTCTGCGTCAAGGCATGTAAAAAAGAAAATGACGTTCCCTATGACGAACCCATTACCAGAACGTGGGTAGAACGATACGTCATCACCAATGACGGTGAGGCACTGGTTGACTCTCCCCATGGTGGCCGTGATGGTTTCACGGAGAAAAAAGTCATGGAGCATGATGTTGACCCCGAGTCCATCGCCAAGGCTTTTTTTGTACCTAAACTTTGTAATCAATGCAAAAGCCCGGCATGTGTTCAAGTATGTCCGGTTGGTGCGACATATCAAACTCCCGATGGCGTGGTATTGATTGATCGTTCATGGTGTATCGGTTGTGGTTATTGCGTTATGGCATGCCCTTACGGTGTTCGTTTTTTCCATCCGGTACATAAAGTTGCTGAGAAATGCACTTTCTGCTACCACAGAATTTCCAAAGGTTTGAAAACAGCCTGTGTGGATAACTGCTCCTTCGGTGCTCGCCAACTTTGCGACCTGAAAGATCATAATGACCCCTACACAAAAGTCATTATGACCCAACGGGTAGCGGTACTGAAAGATGAATACGGTACGAAACCACAGGTTTTCTATATCGGACTCGACAAGGAAGTGAGGTAACCAATGACTGAACAATTAGTCGTTCACGGATTGGAATGGACGGAAAAACTACACTTCGTCTATCCCAATGAGTTTATTTACTGGAGTATCCAGATTGTAATGTATCCTTACATGACGGGTCTGGTGGCTGGAGCCTTTGTTCTGTCATCTCTCTATCATGTTTTCGGGCAAAAAGACCTGAAAGACATTGCTAAATTTTCACTCGTCTTCTCACTGGCTCTTTTGCCAGTTGCGATGATGCCTCTGCAGTTTCATTTGCAGCAACCTATTCGCGGCATCCATGTTATGATGACGCCGCATTTCACCTCGGCTATCGCAGCTTTCGGTATCGTGTTTTCTACCTACGCGATAATCGTTCTTACCGAGATCTGGTTTGTTTATCGACAATATTTCGTGGAACAAACTCTGGCATTAAAGGGTGTTAAAGGAGCCGGTTTTAGACGGTTAATTTATAACATTCTTACCTTGGGTGCTTACGATCTGAGTGAAGAGGCTATTGCTGCCGATAAAAAAGGCGTTAAAATTTTTGCTGCCATCGGTATTCCCGTAGCCTGCTTTCTGCATGGCTACGCCGGATTTATCTTTGGTTCAGTAAAAGCCAACGCCCTCTGGATGTCTCCACTTATGCCGGTTATTTTCATCATGTCGGCAGTTGTATCCGGTATCGCTCTCTGTATGCTTACCTATATTATCATCATGGAGGGTAAAAAACTTGCCGCTTCCCTTAAAAAAGGAAAGAGTGATGAATCTGTAAAGGTTATCGCCGGTGTTGAAATGGACGTCATCAAAAAAACCAGTCGTTATCTCATTGGTTTTTTGATTGCAGCCATTACACTTGAGCTACTCGATATGATTTTCAGAGGATACACCCAGATGAAATCTTGGGACATCCTGCGTGAAGTTATGTGGGAAGAAGATTTTACTAAAATCTTCATTATGCAATACGGTTTAGGTAACTTATTACCTTTCCTTCTTCTCATGATCGGCAAACCGGGAATCAAACGCACAGGGATTGCCCTGGCATTGATCCTCTTCGGTGTCTTCATGATGCGTTGGAACGTTGTTATCGGCGGACAAGCATTCTCTCTTTCATTCCACGGTTTCATGCATTACCATATGCCTATAATTCCGCATAATCTGGAAACTTACAAAGAGGGACTCTTCGGAGCGCTGACCGTTGGAGCTACCCCGTTTATTCTCTTCTACATTATTAACAAATTCGTTCCTTCTTTGAAAACGAGCAACTAGTACGCTCACCTTTCACAAGGGAACCAAAAAAAAGACCGTTGGCTTTTCGCCAACGGTCTTTTTTTGTACCTGATCACAGGCGCCTTTTTCCTGCAAGTGGCTACTTACAGATTAATACTTTATTAAATCAGCTAATTGAAAACCTGATAACCCAGGTACTTTTTTATTATAATAATTCATCGTAACAAAGAGGGGTTGCGATAATTTTGATTGTTTTGTTATTTAGGTGTAATCCTAATAAATACCCAAGGAAGAGCGCCCCCAAGAATCGGACCTATGTAAATTACCTGACTTGCCTAAATAATTAACAATCAACAATGGTACAAATTAACTTCTTTCTATAACAGACCTATTGGGAAGCTCAATTACAAATCGTGCCCCTCTATCACGTCCCTCGCTTTCAACCCAAATCTTTCCACCATGGGCCTCGATAATCATTTTTGCCAATGGTAAATTCAAACCAAACCCCTCAGGATTTCTTTTCTCAGGCGGAAGCACAAATGGTTTAAAAATAAGTAAATGATCATCCTTAATAACACCTTGTCCGTTATCAGCAAAAATAATCCGATCAACCCCGTCTCCATGTTCCGTCTCAAAACTAACCTCACCACCATGACGGGAAAAAACAAGGCTATTATGGATAAGACTACGAAATAGTTGCTCGCTATAGTGAGAATCCAAACATATTTCTGCACCATTATTTACATTATTTGTAACCGTGATGTTCTTTAAGCCAATGAGATTAGCGTAAGAGTCAATGATATTATCGAGAGGTTGTTTGCACCCAATAGCCTCGGACTCAATATCAATATCGCTACCAGCTATGGCAAAGTAATTTAAAACCGCATGGGCTAACCTTTTTATTTTATCCAGAGAACCATTCATCTCCTGCGATAAATACTTAAGAAACAACATTTTATTCTCATCCAGCTGTTCAAGACGATTACGGGCGGTTAATAAAAGCTCAGCCTGTTGCCGTACCTGCCCCTCCAACGCTTCATTAACAGCAAGAAGTTCTTCATTCTGTTGCTTTAACAATATTTTTAGCTGCCTATGCTCGACACCTTTTTCTATTACATCGGATAATTGACGACGGTTTATTGGTTTAAAAAGAAAACTATAAATATGACCTTCATTTACAGCTTTTACCACATCATCCCTTTCTGCTTGCCCAGAAAGAACTATCTTACACATGTCAGGATACTTATCATGAATCCTGCTCAACAGCTCACTTC
>JAOTSI010000388.1 GCA_029865005.1 Desulfobulbaceae bacterium | reverse complement strand
CCCCCAGGTTAACGTCGGTCAACAAACAACCACCAGCAGCATTGGGGTAATCGGTGATACCAAGTGAGGCAGCCAACTCTTTTTGCCCCTTCCTGCTCCGACCACTGAGACTATGAAGCTTTTCTCGATCCACCAACCCTTCCCTTTCCGCTTTGGTTTCTTTCATGAGTTTTGCACATAAAGGGCGAAGCAAAATATCATCGGTCTCCGAGTCCCGCTCTATTACCCGCAAGGCGTCTCGTCGTTGGGACATGGGACGTTGTCCCAACACCTCACCGGTAATCATAAAAGAGGCTCCATACTCGGCCATCAACTTCTTGGCCGTGGAAATCATCAATATTTTGCAATCAATACAGGGGTTAAAATTTTTGCCAAAACCATGAGCCGGGTTTCGTAAAAGCTCTAAATATCCTTCACTCAGGTCAACAAGTCGGACATCAATGCCGTACTTTTCATATACCTCGGCACGATATTGTTCTTCTTGCTCCCGTAAATGATCATCAAAAAAAGGGGTTATGAATTTTAAGCCAATAACCTGAATTCCCTGTTCCATAATAGTCCGACAGGCCAGCATAGAATCCAACCCCCCGGAAAAAAGCCCTAAAGCTTTAGTTTTTTTACTTTTTGTCATCTTTCCTTTCACTTCTCTCTAAAAGTTCACGAGAATAAGCTAGGGTTTGCTCGGTAAGGGACTCGCCTCCCAACATCCTGGCCAACTCAAGTACCCGTTGTTCATGATCCAAAGGATTAATGGTCGTGCGGGTCCGTCCTTCATCAACTCGCTTAGCAACCAAAAAATGCTCATCAGCGTGAGCTGCTATTTGTGGGAGATGGGTAACACAAATAACCTGGTGATGATAGGCAAGTTTTCGTATTTTGTTAGCTATAGCCTCAGCCGCCTTTCCTCCAAGTCCTGAATCGATCTCATCAAAAATAACCGTTTCAGTCTGATCACGTTTAGCAAGCAAACACTTCATAGCCAAAGTAAGACGGGATAGCTCACCACCCGATGCGATATCAGCCAAAGCTTTAGGCGGCTCACCAGGGTTGGCGGAAAACAAAAATTCCACTTGATCAGCACCGTGGGGAGTCATAGAGCCAACATCAATATCCACTCCTTCACCAAAAGAGACGGCAAATATCGGTTCAGGAAAACTAAGTGAAACCAATTCACCCTCCATGGCAGCACCCAATTGTTGCCCGGCCAGCTGTCTTTTATCGCTAAGCTCCTTGGCTTTTCCCTTCAACTCCCCCAACAATCCGTTGTATTGTTTTTCTAGCCTGGAGATCTCCCGTTCCATATCCTCCAAACTCTCAAGTTCACGTTCAGCCTCCGCCGCAAACTCTAAAACCTCTTCTAAAGTAATACCGTATTTTCTCTGCAATTGTTTAAATAGAGCCAAACGGTCATTCATTTTCTGAAGGCTAGAGAGATCCATGGGAATAGAATCTCTATAGTCCCTTAAGGTTGCCTCTAAATCTTCAACCTCGTAACAAGCAGCAGCAAGACGCTCTGCTAATCCCTCTACTTCCGGGTCCAACACTGCTGCCTGGGCCATATTTTTTCGAGCCTCATTCATCCGGTCAACCATGCCCTTGCCTAAGGCGGAATAACTCTTATCCGCCAAGGATGCCAACTCCCCAGATGACTTAAGTCTGTCACGGGCCCGCATCAGTTCCTCATCTTCACCAACCGTAATATCGGCATCTCTAATTTCCTTGATCTGATAAGTGAGCTGCTCCAAACGCCGCTCCTTATCAAGCTCCTTTTCCTGCAGTTCCCGCAGCTTTGATTCACATTTTTTCCAACCATTGTAGAGCTGGCGATATTCCTCCCGCTCCGCCCACAGCTCCCCATATGAATCAAGAAAATCAAGATGACGTTTGGTGGCGAGCAACTGCTGATGATCATGTTGACTGGCGATATTAACCAAATTCTCAGCAAGTTTTTCTGCTAACCTAACGGTGATCAATCGGTCATTAACATAGATCCTGCTTTTTCCCTTGCGCACCACTCGTCGAATAATACAATCATCACCTTCAGCCAAATCATGTTGAGAAAGCAACGTTCGTAGCTCAGGGTTATCGTTTCGGAGCTCAAATAATGCTTCGATCACAGCCTGATCGCAATCTGAACGAATCCACGAGGCCTGTGCCCTACCCCCAGTTAATAAATTAATAGCCTGAAGTAATATGGATTTTCCAGCGCCAGTTTCACCGGTAAAAACAACAAGACCAGCACTTTCTTCGGAAAACTCCAAATTTAGACGATCAATGAGTGCTAGATTATCAATCCGTAATTCTTGCAGCATACTTTCCTCGTACCACTCCGTTAGTAATCTTCACTTATGAGTCCGTTAATTAATGGCAATCTTATTGGAATACCTTAGTTTAGGACCAAAATTTTTCTAAATATACAGACTCAGCCATGGGGAATTATCCTTGACCATGGAATGACAACGCTGTAGCTTACCCCATATTCATTGGACGGTGACCTACTGTAAGGGCCTCGGAAAAAATAAATTACCCCATCTGGCTTGTCTTTTTAGCCGTCTTCTTTGTCAAGGCAACAGTTACATAACGCTGCTATGCGCCTGTTACCTCTTCTTGAAGACGACTAAAAATCCTGCGCCATTTTGGGATATTTATTATTTTCCGCGACCCTAACAACTACGTCCCGCCCTCTTTTATAAGCAAAGCGGCTCCTAAAACACTAAACCATTCAATACCACAGCCTGACTACATCTAGCCAGTTTAACATACAAATACCAGCGTCAACAAACTAGCTAACATATATCGACGACACCAAATGGTTAATTGTTCAATAATTAAAGGGCATTTTAAAAGTGGCCACTAAACGATTTCCAAAATATACTATCGTAGAAAATAGACAAATTACCAAACTATTATTCAGGAACACTTAGACAATTATTCTACCCACGCTGGCAATTACTATATTTTAACCGAGTCCCTTACCGTCTTCCTGCAAGTGGTCACAGGCACCTCATCTTCATGCGATAGCCCCTTGCCCGCATAGATGTGGCTATAGCGAAAAAGGGGCTACTGCATAAATCTGAACCACCTGTAACCAATTACAACCTCACGGTGTCTCAAATCAGTTAGTTATAAAACCTGTGACCAGGTACTTATTCCTTCTATGTAAAACAAGTTCTTTTTAAAAATCGTTATAAAAAATTTTCACTAACAGACCATGTTCTCGCTTTGAGCCATTGTGCATCTGGAATTTAAATGAAAAATATTAAAAAACTTAGCGCCAGCCTGGAAGATTATCTGGAAGCTATTTACCACATTATTGAGGAAAAAGACGCAGCCAGAGGAAAAGATATCGCCGCGCGCCTCAAAGTCAGTCGTGGTTCGGTAACCGAAGCTCTTCGATTATTATCCAAAAAAGGACTTATTAATTACGCACCATACGAGGTCATCACTATGACTGAAAATGGTAGCAATATAGCCAGAGATGTCATCAAAAGACACACTGCTTTAAAACGATTTTTTGTGGAAGTACTTGCTATTGAAAATGAAGTCGCTGAACGAGGCGCCTGCGAAGTGGAGCATATCGCATCGCCCCAAATAATTTCCAGAATGGTTAAGTTTATGGATTTCCTAGAAAATTGCCCTCGCGGTGGCACAGAACTTCTTAGTGGATTTGCCAATTATTGCACGAAAAAACAGACTAAAGTTGATTGCGACCATTGCTCCTCACAATGTTCTGAAATAAAAGGATTCTAAAATAATTACAACATTTAACAGGCTATGCGCCAACCATTCTATGTTACTGAAAAGAATCCCGGAAAATTACATTACCAACGCGCCTATTACCTACCAAATATTTTAAGGATAATAATTGTTAATCTGGAAACTTACAATTTACTATCCTTCTAACAAACTAACTATCTCTCCATCACTAGGAAAACGACCACTTTTTTTCTTGGAATATATAACAGTGCCATCCACACATATTTCATATACCCCATCTGATCCAGCAATCAATTCCACCACCGCTTTGGGAAAATGGGTACGTAATTCTGCTTCCTGCCTGGAAGCACGTGGTTTATAATTTCACATGGTGCAATATTCAATGGTCACCTTCATCTTCAACTCCTTAAAAATATATTTTCAACTATCGCCATAATGAGTATATTTGTAATATAGCGTTTTTCGTTATTCTTTTTCATACATAAATAACCGGTCCGTT
>JAOTSI010000078.1 GCA_029865005.1 Desulfobulbaceae bacterium | reverse complement strand
CATCAAACTCAGATACCGGCATCAACTCCACAGCCGTCACCCCAAGCTCCTTTAAGTAAGGAATTTTTTCTACAACACCTGCAAAAGTGCCCGCTTCTTCTACTCCAGATGAAAAATGATTTGTGAATCCCCTCACATGCATCTCATAAATAACACTATCTTTTAATGGGGTATTTAGTGGTTTATCGCCCTCCCAATCATAGTTTTTATCATCTACCAAACAACGTGGCTTCTTGAAGTAACTCTTTGGCTTCTTCCCCCATAAATACGGGGACAAAGCTTTGGCATATGGATCAAGCAACACGATCTCTTGATCATAGAATAAACCTAATTGTTGACTTCCAGATGGTCCCTTCATTCGATAACCATAGCGAAGATCGTAACATTCTCCTACAAGAAGAATATGCCAGATGTCACCAGTTTTGTTAAAATTATCACACAAAACAAATTCTTGAATCAATCTTTTATTATCCTTCATTCCCTTGTTACGGAAAGAGACTACCAGAGTAACTCCCACCGTATGTCTTGAGAAAATGGCAAAATTTATCCCCTGTGGAATAATGGTCGCCCCCAGGGGCAAAGGAGATCCTGAAGATATAGAAAGTTTATAATCCATGTTGACTTGATAATAGTTATTATTGTATAGTGATAATTATTCGCAAGAGCTTGCTCACGAATTGCTTTAACTTCTTTTTTATTTAATCAAACGGAGGCCTCCATGGGACTTTATAAAACACTCGGGTTTGAAAATGCCTTTTCCATTGATTGGGACATGACTCCTGAATACACCTTCGGGACCTTTGAAAGTTGGGGCGGCAAAGAACGAATCCGCAATAAAAGTGAACGAATCTATTATTTCTTTATCGACAATTGGGGGAAATCTCCAAAGCTTTATCTCATGGAACGAGGGATCAAACACGCTAAACTTTTAGCCGAAATCGAGGCACCTTCGGAAATGGTACAATATTGTGTCAAACAACAAGGAAAAGCAATATTTGACAAAAACTTCGCCATTAATCACCAGATTAAAAAATGGCTTATCACCAACGTTCTTGAGACCGACGATCCATCCAAGGTAACCATTATTAAGCAACAAGAAACAAAAGAATTTATGGCCACCGGGTTACCAAAAAGCAGCGACCCTCTCCCCTCGCTGCCCCACATCACCCTACCAGGTACCTACGAGGAGATGAGCGAAAATGAAATAAAACTGCTTATCCAACAATATAACTTATTAGACCTAAACTACAACAGTGATGGAAATTTTGATAATTATCTGGTAGATAACGAGGACAACCTCACTGTAACTGATAAAATTACCGGTTTAATGTGGCAACGCGGAGGTCTCGATATTATGAGCCACAGAATGATGGGACGAGAAATCGACAAGACCAATAAAAACAATTTCGCAGGGTATGCCGACTGGCGTCTCCCCTCCATTGCAGAGGCACTCTCATTAATGACAAAGGACCTCAACGAATTTGGCATCCATCTACACCCCTACTTCTCCGCAAGTATTCCGTTTATATTCGCGAATGCCACGAGACGTACTGGAGGTTATTGGTTCGTAGACTTTAAGCAGGGCCGTACTTTTTGGGCCTCTGGCACCATCCCTGGGGCCTTTGGTCGACTTTGTCGCAATGAAACCTAACCAAATAACAAGTTCCTCCTTGATCTCTTAATTGTTATTTGGTTAAATTTTAAATAAATGTTATAAGGCTACTTGCTAATAACTCCTAATATGAAATTCAGCAAGTAGCCTAACCTATAAAAAGGGATTTATTCGTTGAAAAAAATACTGATCGTTGACGACGAAGAACAAATTCGCCTCATGCTACGTCAAACGTTGGAGCATGAAGGGTATGAGGTCCACACCGTGGAAAACGGTATGGAAGGAATGAAATTAGTAAAAAACGATGATTTTGATCTCGTAATCACCGACATGATAATGCCTGTGAAAGACGGATTGAAATTTATTATGGAACTGCTCCATGACTACCCAAATCTCAATGTAATGGCGATTTCCGGAGGCGGCGCTATCAAAGCCGACCGCTATCTAACCATGGCGGGTTACCTCGGCAACATCGTCACCCTGGAAAAACCCTTTAAAAGAGAAGCTCTTCTTGACGCTGTCAACCGCAGCATGGGCAAATCAAACCCAAAAACCAATAACTGAATTACCCCCTCCTCGAACTCTTAAACTCCGACCCAACCCCTTTATTACAACCGCAACACTGATTTCCCCGAATCAGAAAGAAGCTTAACGGCCTGACGATTAAAACCGTACTCCACCAAGTTTTCGATATCATCCCACATAGTATCACTCCCCATTACGGCCACAATAATCGACTCGCCACCCCTCGTAAATTTACCTACGTATGTTTGACCCGCCGCCCTTGTAAATCCGGTTTTACCAGCAATGGCTCCTTCGAGCTTCCATAATGCCTTATTATGATTACGCAAAACCTTACCGTAAGAAGTCTTAACTGTAACCTTACTCATTCTCTCAACAAATTCGCGCTCTTGCATGGCATGGCGAAAAATAACCGCTAAATCCCTAGCAGTAGATTGTTGACCTTTAGCAGTTAAACCGGTAGCGGTTTGACACACCGTTTGGCTTGCTCCCCATAATCGCGCTCTAAGGTTCATCATTTTGGCAAATCGCTTTTCACTACCCGCGATCTTCTCCGCCAACGCCACACTGGCATCATTGGCCGATGCCAAAAGAACCGCATTAATAAGGTCCTCAGCACGATACTTTTTACGGGTTTTTAAGTATACTTTGGATCGTGGCATACTTGAAGCATAGCGACTTACCTCTACTGGCTCTTCCTCGGTTAATGATTTAATAGCAATCATACCGGTAAGAACTTTTATAGTCGAAGCCGGTTGCCGTGGAGTATCCGGCGATTTTGCATAGATTATCTTACCTGTATCGCCATCCATTATAACGACACATTTTGAACTAATCCTATTTAATATAGCTGACGAGTTTCTTTTCCCAATATACTGTCCGTTAATTCTTGCCTTGACCTTTGAGATATCACCAAAACGTCCTAAAGTGATACTGAGGGCACGTTGCTTAGCATAATCTTTTAAAACAGGGACATCAGCTGCAACGACGCTAGTTGAGAATAACGAAAAAAAACAAATAGAGAGTGCAAGAGATAACAGTGTTCTTTTTTTCATAAATAAAACCGGTTAACTTCCATTACAACTTTAAAATATAAAACACGACATTCTTACTTGATTTTATAGATAGATTTTCTTATGTCAAGAAGGAAAAATAAAGACAACAAGACACCTTACTGAAATACATTTGACAAATCGAAGCGTTAGGTTATTATGTCAAAATAAAAATTTATTCATTATCCGACTCATCTTTAACATGCGGAGCAACAGTGAGTATGCGGACAAGTACCCAGAACGTGACAAAATCACCCAACAATACCAGAAACACCGCCATCCAGCCAGAAAAACATAACCTTCCTGTACCATACGAAACAAACGCGACATTAAATTCTCTTATCGACACTGCTGCGGCTCAATACTCAGATCTTCCTGCCATAGGCATGGCACTGGAAAAACCCTGGTCCTACAATAAATTTCTCAACAACATCCTTTTATTAGCCGCAAAACTCCAACATGCAGGAGTTGCAAAATCTGATAAAGTGGCAATTCTAGCAGAAAATTCCCATTGCTGGGGAACTGCCTATATGGCAATAATCAGACTTGGAGCTGTGGCCGTTCCCATCCTACCAGACCTACCAGAAGCAGATGTCCACCATATTTTGGGAGAAATGAAATGTAAATTCCTCTTTATTACCCAGCGACAACTTGAAAAAATTCATGAAATGAAAGACAAACCCGATGTCGTTATCACCCTTGATGATTACAACGACAAAAGCGGCTTAGTCGCAACCATACCCTTCAAAAAATACCTCAACAGTGCTCGGGAAGAATTTGCCCTCTCATTAAGTAGTGGAGAAATCAAGTTTTCAAAAGTCAGCGATAACGATCTTGCCTCCATTCTCTATACCTCCGGCACTTCAGGATTTTCCAAGGCCGTCATGTTAAGCCATGCTAATCTATACGCTAATGCCCAATCCTCAAACCAAATAATCAACTTGCAACCGGGCTCTGTTTTCCTATCAGTACTCCCTGTCTCTCATACCTATGAATTTACAACCGGTTTCCTCATGCCACTTATCAAAGGGTGCCGAATAGCCTATGCAGGAAAAACTCCCACCCCTGCTGTTTTACAGAAATTTTGTCGTAAAGAAAAACCCCATGTCATGTTAATTGTACCCCTTATTATCGAAAAAATTTACAAAAAAAGGGTAATTCCTGCCATTGAGCAGAATAAAATACTCTCTTTGGCCTGCCGAATAGATTTTGGCAGAAAAATAATTCACAAACGAATCGGTAAAAAATTACTAACTTTTTTCGGAGGCCGCATAGAATGTATAGGAATAGGTGGCGCAGCTCTTAGCCCGAAGGTGGAATCCTTTCTCCGAGAAGCATCATTCCCATTTCTGGTAGGATACGGCCTCACTGAATCTGCACCCCTGCTGGCTGGTGGCCCCCAAGGTGACCAAAGTATCGCCCCAAGCTCCACCGGAAAACCAGTGCAAAATGTGGAAATACAGATCTTAGATCCTGATCCAACCTCCGGCATAGGAGAAATACTAGCCAAAGGCCCTAATATCATGCAAGGCTACTGGAACGATCCCCAAGCAACCGCTGAAACGATTAACCCGGAGGGCTGGCTTCATACCGGTGACCTCGGATTCATGGACCCACAAGGCAATCTTCATATCAGAGGACGTTCCAAATCAGTAATCGTGCTAGCTAACGGGGAAAACATTTACCCGGAGGCTCTGGAACATAAACTAAATAGTTTCCCAGATGTTCAAGAGTCTCTGGTTGTGGAGAATAACTCCATTCTTGAAGCCTGGCTCTACCCCGATTATGATCGAATTGATGAAGACACCCAGGGATGGGATAGAGAACAACGCCATCAATATATCCTTACCCGCTTAGAAGAAATCCGAACCGAGGTCAACAACCAATCGTCTTCCAACTCTAGAATCACTAAGATCGTTGAACGACGTGAACCTTTCGTTAAAACGGCTACCCATAAAATTAAACGCTATCTCTACTCTGCCGAGACCATGACCCCTAAAAAGGATTAAAGAATCCGAACCTGGTAATCGTAGGTTCCACTTTTAGTTGTATTATTCTAGATAGTTCAGATTCAGGAACATCAAATAACATATATAATAGCGATCCTTGTGATCAATGTTGTTAACTTAAACTTTGCAAGAAATGATTTAGGTTTTGCCTGGCACCCACAAGGGGGTGCCCCTAAAACTTCCAGATAGATTCAACGTTTCATCAAATTAATAACTTTTGCTTAATTCGACAGTATTTCTCCTTGTGGTGACCATTATGTAACAAAACAATGTTGTGTTACATAATAGCTGATCACAGAGCTCATAACTAACTGATTTAATATAACGTAACATGTTAAGCCATGGAAACCGAGTGAATATGAGGTACATATGACCACTTACTTTAAATGTAATTGAGCTCCGCTAAATTCGAAATCATCAACAAGTTTTAAGCCGAGATATCATTAGGACGAAACCGGATATTTCTTCAAAATAAATCTTTCCGCCTCTTCCACGTTTGTAATCAATCCATCAAGCTGAGCCTCAATCAGATAATTAAGAATCGACCTAAACTTTGGTCCTGGCTCATATCCCAACTTCATCAGCTCCCCACCGTTCATCAACGGCCTTACCTTGCGATAATTAGTGACGTATTGCGATACCGCCTTTTGAATATATTTTTTACGCGCTATGGTAAGGAGATAAAGTAACCCTTCCATATCTAAATCCTGCATAAGCCAATATACCTCACTGGGTTTTAAATTCGGCCGCTGCAACATCTCCTGTACTACCCGTTCTGCATCTATCTTTTGACTTACCAATTTTTTAATAACTTTTTCCTGTAACTCAAATCGATTACAAAAATTAATCAACACTGATACTTTAGACCGACTCATAACCGCCAACAAATAGATCATCCACAACTCACACTTTGTCTGCAAATAAAGTAACTTAAACCAAGAGACTGCTCTTGTGGCCTGAACCATCACATGGATAAATCTCCGATCCAACTTTAAGTTAGGCCGCAAATCAGGCCATAAATAAGGATAGAGACCCAATTCACCAAGTCGTCGTAATGCTGGCAAAGGATTATCTTCAGAGAGAATGATACGAAGTTCACTAAAAAAACGCGGCCCGGAAAATCGATCAAACAAATTCATTTGAACAGCATTTTTAATTAGTCTTTCGGAGTGCTTGGTAATATTAAAATCAAGACGCTGTTCAAAACGGACCGCCCGGAATATTCGAGTGGGATCTTCAACGAAACTTAGATTGTGCATTACCCGAATCCGTCTATCTTTCAAATCATTTTGACTATTAAAAAAATCAATCAAAGTTCCAAATTTATGTGGATTAAGTTGCAACGCCATGGCATTAATAGTAAAATCACGACGGTAAAGATCCAGCTTAATGGAGCTCAACTGCACAGTGGGCATGGCAGCCGGGTATTCATAATACTCCAAGCGGGCAGTGGCTACATCCAAACGTAAGGCCTCGGAAAGAACAACCGTTGCGGTACCAAATTTTTCATGGGTACGGACCACTGATTTTTTTCGTCTACCCAATTCTTTCGCAAAGGCAATGCCATCACCTTCCACAACTATATCTATGTCTAAATTTTTAGTATGTAATAAAAGATCCCTGACAAACCCACCCACCGCATAGGCATTACATCCGAGATCATCTGCTACTTCACCGACATAACTCAACAAGTCCATCACATCCTTTTTTAACATATCAACCATCATGGGCAGGAGGTTGCGGGTCTTGGTTAAGGATGGATTATCATCTTCATGAAGAAGATTTTTGGGAAGATGGGCCGGATCATTTACCAAAAGATTTAGAAGATCTGTGCGAGTAATAACCCCCCGTAATCCCTCTTCGTCGACTAGTGGGATAAGACGTTGCCGGTTTTCAATAATCACCTCTTGAATATCTGCAAGGGTTGCATAAGTGGGTAGAGTGACAAGATCGGTGGTCATATACTCACTCACCGGTAGATGGCCGAGCTGAAGAAATATTGCCTTTCCCACCACTCTTCTGGAAATCATCCCCAAACATTCGACAACTCCATTATTCACGCTATTAACAACTGGCAACACCGTAACATTATACTTCGTAAGCAAGGTGTCAGCTTCATTAATGGAGACATCGGGAGTAACAGTAATAACCGGCGAAGACATAATTTCAGCGGCAATGGACTTGGGCAGGACATAGCGATGAAGGAGATGAACAAGTTTTTCTTCAGCTTCAAAAATTGTAGAATCACGAATAGTTGCCGAAGCGGCTGAGGCATGCCCGCCCCCTCCGAAATCACGGGCGATAAGCCCCACATTAACCTCTGGAATCCTGCTACGGGCGATCATATGAACCCTCTCACCCATGATCAGCAGGCCAAACAGCACATCAAGATTCTCCATAACCATCAACCGTCTAATTATCACGGCAAAATTATCGACATACTCGGGAAGGGTCAACTTAGCAACCACTACCTTCACCGATTCGATTGTATAAGTAGTGGCATTTTTGATCAATCGATTAAGCAGTTCTATTTGAAAGGCCGACAGATCCTGCGAGACGAACTGGGTGACTATATCAACTTTAGCTCCCCAATCCAATAAAGTGGCGGCAGCCCGCATATCTCTGGCAGTGGTATTGGCATGAAGAAAAGTCCCGGTATCCTCATAAATCCCCAGGGCCAACATGGTGGCTTCCTCCTGAGTCACAGATATCTCACGTTGCTTAAAAATTTCTACAAATAGGGTGGAAACAGAACCTACTTCCGCCAAGACTTCCTTGCTTCCTTTCATATCCTCAGGAGAATCTGGGTGATGATCGTAAAGATGAAGCTCCAGACCGGGATTTTTAAGACACTGGGAAAATTTCCCAATCCGACTGATTTGTCGAACATCCACCACAATAAGTTTGGTTACCTTATCAAGATCGATATGTTTATAACGTTTAAACTCATAGAGTCCTTGATACTGTTGAGCCAAATAATCACGCAGATTTTTCTCCTGGGAACCGGAAAAAACCAATTCTGCATCTGGATAGAGTTTTTTGGCAGCCACCATGGCGGAAAAACCATCAAAATCGGCATTAACATGGGTTGTTATCACCTCCATACAACACCGTTTTGCTGTTTACTCTTCATCAATATCTCCTGTTTTACTCAACCCTGTGACCACTTACTATCTAGTGCAGTATTGATTCAGTTAATTATAAGCCCTGTGACCCGGAACCAAAAAATCCTGTAACCGTTCACCGAGTTGTAAAGAAAAGTTCTATAACATCGAACAGGTAAGCGTTTACCAGTGCTGCGTATGTGTGCAAGCAGACCGGTGAGCTATTAGTTAATCCTATGTGAATCCGCTCTGATCACGCGCAGATCACGCGCAGATGTAGTGCAGGTGAACGCTTACAATAATCTAAAGGCAAAATATACATGTAAGATTATCTATTATTTTCTTCCGCCTTTCAACCTGTACAATTTCGGCAAAAATCTTGGTACCCCCTCACAATAGCGTGCATATTTATAGCCAAATTTAGCAAGGAGACGATGTTCCTCTATACGCGCACCAATAAAGAGATAAAGGGACAAAATGACTTTGACAATTAAAGAGACATCGCTCAATGAACCGACTGCCCAAATAAGCGCCAAAGAGCCACCATACCAGGGGTGTCTAACCTGGGCAAGAATACCGGTTGAGCAAAATCGTGGATTCTTTTCATCCATATTATCATCTCCAGACCTTGCCCGATATATTCCTAAAAAATCTGATAAATCATGATCTCGGCAACCAAAATAGATCATCACTACCCCGTAGCTCATTAGCAATATAGGGATAACCAACATATTACCCTGAAAAGTATAAAAAACGATGGGACTCAAGCAATGATAGTAATAGAGTGGAAGCAATAGAGAAGCAAAAGAAAAAATAATATAAAAAATCCGATAATAACGAAAATAACCACCACAAAACGATTTAATTGGCAATACACCGCCTTCTTCTATCAGAAGACTATGCAACAGACACCATACTATCCATAACAATGCCAAAATGATGAGCTGCATCGAATCACGTTACTCCTGCAAAGAGAACAACGGGGTCAGAGGAAAAATCCAACTCCGTACTAATACTCGAAACACGTTAGGGCCACAGAAAAAATAAATATCCTAAAATCTTTCACAGGTAAGCCCTGGATCAGATTTTGGAATATCTATTATTTTCGATGGCCCTAACCATTCAACAATGCCACAAACTGGTGCGCGCCTACCAAAAAGATACCGTGCAAGCAAACCAGACCAGACCAGACCACTCACAATACCTGTTTTATTGGCTACTTACTCAAGAACTATACATTTCTCCGGGCAATAAGCGACAGCCTCCAACAAAGCGTCAGTTTTTTCAACCTGAACATGGATCGTTTCCGCCTTGTCTGTTACTTCGTTAATTCTGAAAACTTCAGGGCAAAGTTCGACACACGCTTCACATCCACTACACTCATAACTATCTATGACCGGATTACATAAGGACATAGTAAAATCTCTCAGTCAGTCACCGTTGAACAACAACCTAAGGCGCATTTTTGAAAATTGCGGTCAGGTTCCAAGGGATAATTTCCGTCAAAGCAAGCCAAACAGTAAGAATCTCTATCCAAACCAGAGGCTTCAACCAGGCCTTCCAGACTAATATAGGTAAGAGAATCCAAACCCAAATAATCAGCTATTTCCTCAATGGAATTTCCTGAGGCGATAAGTTCTTTACTGGAAGGAAAATCAATACCGTAATAACAGGCATGACGAGTAGGAGGACAACTGACCAACATATGAACTTCTTTAGCCCCGGCATCACGCAGAGCACGTACCCTGGAACGTCCGGTTGTTCCACGAATGATCGAATCTTCGACGATAATAACCCGTTTATCCTTTAAAAAAGAACGTACCGGATTAAGCTTGACCCGCACCGTAAAATCCCGCATGGATTGAGAGGGTTGGATAAAAGTTCGCCCCACATAATGATTACGAATCATCCCCATCTCCATGGGTATCCCAGAGGCTTGGGAAAAACCAATAGCAGCATAATTTCCAGAATCAGGAAAAGGCATGACAAAATCACCTTCCACTTTGGCTTCTCTTGCCAATATTTCGCCCATTTTCTTACGGGCCGTATACACATTGACCCCGAAGATATCACTATCCGGTCTGGCAAAATAAACTTGTTCGAAAATACAAAAACTCTTTTGCACCTTTTCCCAAGGAAAGAAGGAATCTATACCATCCTTATCAATTATTACAACCTCGCCAGGTTCAACATCTCTAAGATATTCCGCCTCAACCAAATCCAAGGCACAAGTCTCAGAAGCAATAACATAAGAGCCGTTACCCAGACGCCCCAAACACAGTGGCCGAAATCCGTTAGGATCACGCACTGCCACTAAGGAGTCAGCGGTCATAAGCAATAAAGAGTAGGCCCCCTTGATAACAGAGAATGTTCTTTTAACCGCTTCCTTGAGGCCATGCACCATATTCCGAGCCATGAGATGGACCACTATCTCACTGTCCATGGTAGTCTGGAAAATAGCTCCATCAGATTCCAACTCATTGCGCAAAGTAACGGAGTTGACCAGGTTTCCATTATGGGCAACAGCCAAAGGCATGCCCTTATGGGTTACCAAAAAAGGTTGGGTATTTATGATATTAGATTCACCCGTAGTGGAGTAACGTACATGTCCAACAGCCAAATGGCCCGATAGTTTCTGCAAGTTCTGCTCGCTAAAAACTTCGGACACCAACCCCATATTTTTATAAATCGTCGCATGATTTCCATCGGAGGAAACTATACCAGCACTTTCCTGCCCACGATGTTGCAAAGCATAAAGACCAAAATAGGTGAGCTTGGCGGCGTCTTCATGTCCATATATACCGCAGATTCCACATTCGTGTTTCGGCTTGCCCGACGACTCTTCTTGCTTTTGTTCTTTCATCACCTTATTGCGTGACGCGCCAATATTCATGATCCTTGTTCAGCCTCTCTGGTTTAACAGACAAATGGACAAAGGGGTGAGTATTTAAACACACCGCTTCATCGCTATTTATAATACGTTGAAAACAATGGTTACTAAAAATCATAACAGGCACAAGAGATGAGCTCCTGCACCTGTCATTAAAACTTTACTCTACAACCAAAGCCTTTAAAAAACAAATTGAGACTATTTTTACAACCAAATAGAATTTTACATGTTATATCACTTCAAGCTCTCACAGAGATAACAGCTTTTAATCAAAGCAGTTAGACAATAAATAGCAAAACAAAAAATATTCTAAGCCACCAATGTTTTTTCCTAGATTCAAACTTAAACCATCCATAAATATAAATTTGCTACCAAGTACAAGAAAGCTCATCACCCACAAGTCATCACAGGCACCTCATTTTCATATACTCCCCCCGACCACACAGAGGACAATGGAGAGTGAACTGAGACAACCACATAATTATCAAAAACATATGACAACTCAACACATTACAGTGTACTAAAATCAGTTAATTGTAAATTAGTATTAACCAGCTACCCCACAGAACAATTACAACGCTACAACAGGTTAATATACTAATACAACAACTAAAACAGAACAAAACAACAATAAATCCAGTACCTATATTTTAAAATCAAAAAATAATTATATTTCACTAGCGACTTGTTCAATTTCGTTTTTGTGATATCTTTGACTTGATAATATGTTAAGGGACTACTAGTTTATAATAGTTATGAAGCGAGGGTGGAATAATTTTCAAGTACGACTATAGTCAGCAATCGCAAGCACTAACGGGTTAGATACACATTGCCCCATCACATCCCCCTTGCACGATAAAGATACTTTCCACTTTATTACCATAAGTTTTTACATGCCAACAAACATAGATAATACCCCTGAAACAAAAGAACATAACGCACCATTGGCCTGCCCACCCAATGATAATCGGCGGTCGCATCTATTCTATTCCATGCGCTCACGACTACAAGCGTTAACCCTGTTTATAACCATATTACCACTTATAGTGGCAACCTTAGGCACTATGGTTGTTCTAAAAAAACATCTCAACCATGACATTTCAACTCAACTACAGAGAGATACTCAAACAGCAGCTCTCTATTATCAAAACGAAGTTAATAAAATCAGTGCAACCATTAACGCTATATCCCTCGACAACACCATCGGTATTGCCCTAAAATCATCTGTATACTATCCGATTACCACTCACTTAGCCCTTCTTTCAGTACAACATAACTTAGATTTCCTAATCATAGTTGACAAAAATGGACGTTGCTTAACTGGTCCTTTTTTCCAGGCCATTGAGGGTAAACTATTTTCTGATCATCCAATTATAATCCAAGCCCTAACTACTCATCAAACCTTTGCCGCTACCCATCTGGAAAACAACCAGGACCTTCTAGACTTCTTCCAACATACAGGAAAAAAAGTTTACAATCAGCAAAACATCG
>JAOTSI010000077.1 GCA_029865005.1 Desulfobulbaceae bacterium | reverse complement strand
GATTCACTAAAAGTATACTTGACAAACTCTAGTGAACAAAGACCGTTGAAATCAGTAATTGGAAAAATGGACTTAAAAATTGCCTGTAAACCAATATCCTCTCTTTGATTAGGATCAATATCAACTTGCAAAAAACGCTCGTAAGAATGTCTTTGCATAGCAATAAGGTGGGGTGGTTCTATGACCTGGCTTATTTTAGCAAAATTTTTTCGTAATCTGTTCATGGTCTCCCTCGAAAAGATCGCGCTACTCAGACAATTGAATGGTAATGCACGCTTCTGTTAAAAAGGCGAATATCCAGAGGTAATTAAGCCCTCTAAAAAGTTAGTTCGCCACAAACGAAGGAACGCTACCAGGGAGATCCCCGATAGCGTTTCCTTCTGTCTAGGGGTATAATTGCTTAAGGTTGAGCAATTATCGCCTTCCCATAATCCGGGGATCGGCCTTAGACAAAATATATTATTTAATTTCTACGCCGCCGCCGACAGCCTCAATCTTGGTCTTAACTTCAGCAGCTTCTTCTTTAGAAATTCCTTCTTTCAAAGGTTGAGGTACAGATTCAACTAACGCTTTAGCTTCTTTAAGCCCAAGAGCGGTGATTGCACGTACTTCTTTAATTACTTTAATTTTTTGATCGCCAGCGCTGGTCAATATAGCGTCAAATTCTGTTTTTTCTTCAGCAGCTGCTCCACCTGCATCTCCCCCACCAGCTGCCGCAACAGCAACAGGAGCAGCAGCAGATACACCAAATTTCTCCTCAAACTCTTTGATCAATTCAGCGAGCTCAAGAACAGACATGTTAGATATGAATTCAATTACATCTTCTTTAGTAACAGACATTATTATTTCTCCAAATATGCAGATGAAATATCCTTATTCCATCAATTTTCTTTGTTATCCTTAATTGCTTGCAACAGGTAAACGAATTTTTCCGGTACACCGTTGAGTACTCTAACCAATCCTGTGGGCACTGCATTAAGAGTACCAAGCAACTTAGCACGCAGCTCATCTTTACCAGGCAGTTTGGAAAGCTTGATTACTTCCTCGCTACTAAGTAATTGACCATCTAAACCGGCAGTACGAACTACAAATTTATCATGATCTTTTGCAAATTCACTCAGCGCCTTAGCAGGCGAAACCGGATCATCATAGGATAATACCACACCGGTGGTACCCTGAAAAGAATCTGATAGATTCTCATAATCGGTTCCTTGTACTGCTAATTTCAACAGTGTATTCTTAGCAATACTATACTGTGAATCTGTAGCCCGTAGTTTGGTTCTAAGTTCTTCAAGTTCGCTTACTTTCAATCCGCGGTAATCAGTAACTACCGCAAAACAAGCTTCGCCAAATGATTTACTCAGTTCTTGAACCTTTGCGTTTTTTTCGTCGCGATTCAACTGGTTCACCTCCTTTTTTACATAATCGAGGGGAGAGTCAAAAGAATAACAGATAGAGAATAAAGACAGAAAATATGATTCGAGTTTATTACGACATCATTTTTAAGGTCTCGGCAGGTTATCTTTTGTTTGATGCAAAAGATAATTATACATTAGCACCTGCTGTCTCCGACCATCCCTAGTAATCGTGAATTAAGAAATCACTCTATGGACATATATTAACAAAACAAACTTACGTATAACTATTTTAAGTATTAAGCTTGTTAGGTTACTAATTAAATCACGTTGCGTATAAAACTATTTAGCAAGTGTTTTAATTTGTGTTGTATCAATCTTGATACCGGGGCCCATTGTTGTAGAAATAGTGATTCCACGTAGATATATACCCTTACTTGACGAGGGCTTTAGTTGAATTATTTTTTCAATGAAGGAAAGTATGTTGTCACGCAATTTATCTTTTCCGAAGGAATCTTTTCCAACCGCCGCATGTACAATACCAGCTTTATCTACTTTAAAATCAACTTTTCCTTTTTTGATCTCTTGAACAACGCGACCTACATCAAAAGTCACGGTACCCAGCTTGGCATTAGGCATAAGATTTCTTGGTCCGAGAATCCTACCTATTTTACCTACAGAGCCCATCATATCTGGAGTGGCGATGGTTTTATCAAAATCCAACCATCCGTTTTGAATTTTTTCTACTATCTCATCAGAGCCAGCAAAATCGGCACCGGCATCTTTCGCTTCCTGTTCTTTTTCACCTTTGGCAAAAACTAGTACTCTTGAAGTTTTTCCTGTACCATGGGGAAGCATTACTGAAGAACGAACCATCTGATCGGCATGACGCGGATCAACACCTAATTTAACGGCGATATCAATCGACTCATCAAATTTTGCATATTTTGCCTTTAACAAACAATCGATAGCTTCTTCAAGCTCATAAGCTTTGGTTCTATCGATCTCTGCTATCGCATTTCTGTATTGTTTACCTTTTTTAGGCATATCCTGTCTCCTTCTCCCTGTTTGCTATTACAAGCAGGTACTAACGAATGAATTTTAGAATTATTTTGATTCTAATTAACTACTGTAATACCACAGCTTTTAGCAGTACCTTCTATAATACGCATAGCCTGCTCAATAGTGTATGCATTGAGATCCTGCATCTTTATTTCTGCTATCTCACGTATTTTATCCCTACCAAGTTCAGCAACCCTTTCTTTCTTTGGATTACTTGAACCCTTTCCAAGTTTAGCTGCTTTTAACAGTAAAGTTGAAGCAGGTGGACTTTTTGTAATAAAAGTGAAAGTTCTATCTGAAAATACGGTGATAACAACCGGAATCAGCATATCGCCTTCTTTTTGAGTACGTGCGTTAAATGCCTTACAAAAATCCATGATATTGAGACCATGTTGACCCAATGCTGGACCAACCGGTGGAGATGGATTCGCCTTCCCAGCAGGAATTTGTAATTTAATATATGCAACTATTTTTTTAGCCATTTTTTTATCTCCTCCATGCTTTGCCTGGAGTTCTAATTCTTACTTACTTGTATATATTCAAGTTCCACCGGAGTAGAACGACCAAATATAGAAACCATTACCTTGACACGTCCCTTATCGGGATAAACTTCATCAATGGTACCCTGAAAATTTGCAAAAGGTCCGTCTATTACTCTTACCGAGTCACCTTCTTCGAAAATAATTTTGGGCTTCGGCTTTGCGGCACCCTCTTTTATTCTTCCTATAATTTTCATAGCATCTTCGTCTGTCAAGGGTTGGGGATTAACGTTATCCCCAACAAAACCAGATATCCTCGGAGTATCATGAACTGTATGCCAAGTAGTGTCATTCAATTCCATATTCACGAGTATGTATCCGGGAAAAAACTTACGCGATGAAGTTTTCTTTGTACCCTTTACCATCTCAACAACTTGTTCGGTGGGAATTAACACCTCACCAAACGAATCCTCAAGATTGGCCGACTTGATACGTTCGAGCAATGTTGTTTTAACTTTATCTTCAAAACCCGTATGGGTATGAATAATGTACCAATGTTTTGCCATTTAATCGGATACTTTAATTGTAACTATTGTAGAACAAGAGAAACGACTTTACCCAAAAGAAGATCTACCGCCCCAAGATATAAAGAAAGCAAGACTACCAAAACCAGAACAAAACCGGTTAAACCAAGGGTCGCTTTTTTATCAGGCCAAACGATTTTTACAAATTCATTACGTACTTCTTGAATGAATTGTTTCGTTTGTGGGATAAAATCAAGAAAGCTAGTTTCAGCTTCTTTCTTTCCCTTCCCTTTTTTGGCGACTTTAGCACCTTTACTTTTCTTTGACGCGGTCATATTTCCTCAGTCCTTTTTCTCATCCCACGGTATCACAATTCATAGAGTGGCAGGCCAGGAGGGATTCGAACCCCCAGCCCTCGGATTTGGAGTCCGATGCTCTACCAATTAGAGCTACTGGCCTAGCTAATGAATTATTTTGTTTCTTTATGAAGAATGTGGGTTCTGCAAAACGGACAGAATTTTTTTAATTCCAATTTATGGGGAATAGTCCGTTTGTTCTTGGTTGTCGTGTAATTTCGTCGCTTACAGTCATTACACGCCAAGGTAATTATATCTCTCATATGAGTTGTACCAAAACGAATTTCGCAGCCGCATTATTATACAGCTACGAAGATTATCGAAACTCTTTTTATATAAAAAAAGAGATGCTATTCAATTATTTCACTAACCACACCAGCGCCAACTGTACGACCGCCCTCGCGAATAGCGAAACGCAGTCCTTCTTCCATGGCGATAGGGGAAATCAACTCGGCGGTAACATGAACATTATCGCCAGGCATTACCATTTCAACACCCTCTTCCAAAGTCACGACACCAGTAACATCAGTAGTACGAAAGTAAAACTGAGGCCTATAGCCGTTGAAGAAAGGAGTATGACGTCCACCCTCATCCTTGTTTAAGATATAGGCTTCTGCTTTAAATTTCTTATGCGGAGTAATAGAACCGGGAGCAGCAAGTACCTGGCCACGCTCAATATCTTCACGTTTTACACCACGCAACAGAGCTCCGATATTGTCCCCTGCCTGCCCCTCATCAAGAAGCTTACGAAACATCTCAACACCGGTAACCGTGGTCTTAGTGGTTTCCTTGATACCGACGACTTCAATTTCTTCGCCAACTTTAATAACTCCTCTCTCAATTCTACCGGTGGCAACAGTACCACGACCAGAGATAGAAAAGACATCCTCAACGGGCATCAAGAAAGGTTTATCAACATCTCTTTCCGGTTCCGGGACGAAGCTGTCAACACTGTCCATCAATTCCCAAATACACTTTGTCTTTTCTTCATCTTCTGGATTCTCAAGAGCCTGCAGGGCAGATCCTTTGATAATAGGAGTATCATCACCAGGAAAATCATACTTATCCAGCAGCTCACGCAGCTCCATTTCAACGAGCTCTATGAGTTCCTCATCATCAACCATGTCACACTTGTTGAGGAAAATTAAAACCGCAGGTACGCCTACTTGTCTTGCAAGCAGAATATGCTCACGGGTCTGGGGCATGGCACCATCATCAGCACCAACCACCAGAATAGCGCCATCCATCTGGGCCGCACCGGTAATCATATTTTTAATATAGTCAGCATGGCCGGGGCAATCAACGTGAGCATAATGACGTTTTGCAGTCTCATACTCAACGTGTGCTGTAGCAATGGTTATTCCACGCTCTTTCTCTTCGGGAGCCTTATCAATTTCATCAAATGCTGAAAAGTTCGCTTGTCCCTTTGTGGAAAGCACTCTGGTAATTGCTGCCGTAAGGGTGGTTTTGCCATGGTCAATATGCCCGATGGTACCAACATTAACATGCGGCTTAGTGCGCTCAAATTTTTCCTTTGCCATCGCTACGTCTCCTACTTCTCGAATTATCTTCGATCAAACCGATTATATTGATGCAAGACCTGCTGATACATGGAGCCCACGACCGGACTTGAACCGGTGACCTCTTCCTTACCAAGGAAGTGCTCTACCGCTGAGCTACGTGGGCACTTGAAATGTCTAAAAACAAAAACGTTCCATATCGTGTCTGCATATGGAGCGGGAAACGAGACTCGAACTCGCAACCCTCAGCTTGGAAGGCTGATGCTCTACCAATTGAGCTATTCCCGCACTTACAAGATCAACATTGAAACGTTTGTTTCGAAATGATGCATGGTGGAGGGGGGAGGATTTGAACCTCCGAAGGCTGAGCCGACAGATTTACAGTCTGTTCCCTTTGACCACTCGGGAACCCCTCCATGTCCTTGCAATTCTGATAAACGGAACTATATAGCTTACTTTTTAATTCATTGCAAGCTTTTTTTCCGTGTTCTTATTTTTTTTGGAGCTGACGATGGGACTTGAACCCGCAACCTGCTGATTACAAATCAGCTGCTCTACCAGTTGAGCTACGTCAGCAACAGAGTGAGCTTATTTATCCTTAGTTGGAATAAAAAGCAACTTTTTTTTTTGCTTTAAATTGCTTTTTTGCTTATCTGACTATATTGACGATATATTAATATAGTCAGATAAGCAAAAAAGCCACCAGTATCCTGTTACAGAAAACCAGTGGCTTTTACAAGTTTTTTAGATCAGCGTTCCCTTACACCAAAAACGTCTAGCTAGAAAGGGAGAATACGTCTATAAAAACAGGTATTAACCTTCAAGCGGATCTTTCACAAATGCAGACTGGCGATACTTTTCGAAAGCCATAGCAGCTGTACGATACACAATATGGGCAAATTTAGTATAGGGCATATACATGAAAAGCATCATGACCGATACCAAATGTAAGAAATAAACTATATAGCCTAGAGATGGTAAACCCACAAGACGCAATAACTCTGCAAGCAAGCCGGTAACACCAACAGCCATAATTTCCCAAATTAAAAACCAATCATAGAACGTTTTGGTAGCCTGTCCTTCTTGTTCTTTTTGGCTTCTATTAGCCCACAGAATTCCAATACCAACAATCAACGCAATAGCGCCGACATTAGCGAGTATTTTTATCGGGTTCCACATGGAAATTGGTCCATGAAGATTGATTCCGGGCAACAGACTCAAAACATCCTGGGTAAAGGCAGAGTAAGCAGTAACAATAAAGAGTGCTACAAAAGAAAGCAATAAGGGAAGATGACCTTTCACCCTATCCTCATTAGCGTTACACTCTTTAAAACGGTTATGCTGTACGATCTCCACCATAGCTGGAAATAAAAATTGGGTAATAAACTGAATGGCAGAAGGCCTAAAAGTCGCATCACCCACTCCCGCATTTTCCGACATCTTTTGCCACAGAGCCGTTACGCCTTTAAAAGCCGCAAAAGCTGCTAAACCGGCAGCCGGTAGCATAATAATATCTATAAAGAATACGTTTTTAGATAACCAATAAAAATTCCAATGACCAAAAAAATGACCATATCCATTTCGCGCGAATTCTTCCACGGTAGGAACGTGCGAACCAGATATTTTCCAGAAAATACCAATAATGATCATCGGAATAAGGATCAAAATAGGTAGATTCTTTCCGGATGAAGCAAGCTTGGCTAGACCTGTCGGCCAACCGAGTGCTTTATAAGTATAAGCTCTGATGGCACCAAGGACATCACCCGGCTTAGCACCACGGGGGCAGTAGGCTGTACAATCGCCGCATTGATGACATAACATCACGTTGGGATCACCAATAAGCTTGTCCTTAAGACCCCACTGGGCCATAATCATTTCCTTCCTGGGAAACGGGTCGCCATCGGAAGAAAGCGGACAAACAACGGAACAGGTTGCACACTGATAACATTTTTTCAATGTATCGCCACCTGCTGATTTCATATCCTTGATAAAATCAAGATCAGGTTGCACGTTCATAGACATAATCTCCTCCAGTCCTTGAATACGTTATTTTGATATCGAAGTCTTCAGTTATAATAACAAAATATTTATTATATTGCCATCCGGCATTTCCATACCGAATGGCAATCTGCTTAACAAGAATAAGAGACTAGAAGCCTTTGAACGGATTGGGTCCCATTTCAATGATCTCTTCCACGAACTCATTCATGATATCGGGAATTTTATTATAATCAGAAATAGCGATTTGCCGTACAGCGACTCTTTCTGGCTCCAAGCCCAAAGTACTCAAGGTCTCACCAATGTTTTCCATCCGTCGACTAGCAATCTCGGACCCTTTGACAAAGTGACATTGATAGTCATCGCCATATTTACATCCAAGAAGAATCGCTCCATCCATACCGGAAGACAATGCATCCTTAATCCACACCATGTTCATGGAGCCTAAGCAGCGAACAGGAATAAAACGAACAAGTTTATTCATTTTGTTCCTATGCATACCGGACATATCCAAAGCAGGATAAGCATCATTCTCACAAACAAAAGCAAGAATGCGCAGTTTATCCTCATCATCATCGGGAACCTCAATACACTTGACCATGGAACCGATCAAATCGATACTATAGTCTTTGAACCCAATAATTCTCTCAGGACAAGCACCCATGCAGGTACCGCAGCGCCGACATCTGGTTGGATTGGGCAGCGGAGTTCCTTTGGCATCATCATCCAATGCACCGAAAGGACACTCTTCTGTACACCGTTTACACTGAGTACAACGAGAGAAAAAGAATTCCGGAAAAGTCTGATCACCGGAGCGAGGATGAACCGCAACACCACGATTAGCAGATTCGATACACTGAATAGCTTTCAGCGCTGCACCGGTTGCATCATCAATAGTCTCTTCCATGGTTTCCGCTTTACGAACACCACCACTGGCATAAACACCGGTTCTTCTGGTTTCATAGGGAAAGCAGATAAAATGAGAATCGGCATAACCATCAAACAAGTCCAGATCCATAAACTCAGGACCCTGACGATAGGCGAGATTAATGGTGGGATTATCCAAGGTGGTCGGCACCATGCCGGCTGCAAGGACAACCATATCAACATTAAGCTCAAGAGACTCACCCAAAAGGGTGTCATCAGCTTTCACTGTAAGCCCGGTGCCGTTTTCCTCTACCCCGCTAACGGTTCCCTTTGTAAGGAAAATTCCGTCATCATCCTGGATACCTTTATAGAAAAGTTCGGTATTACCAGGGGTGCGCATGTGCTGATAAATGATAAACGCTTTACCGTCGGCATTATCCTCACGTACATACTTTGCTTGCTTAAGAGCAACCATAGAAGTTACAGAGTTACAATACGGAAAATCATTGTCATTCTCTGCTGCTCCAGGACTTTGAATAAACGCGACATTGCCGGGAACCTTGCCTTCTTTGGCAAGTTTTTCAAATTCCGCATTAGTAACCACGTTTTTCAGTTTACCGTGTCCCAAATGCTCGTATTGAGAAACATCTGCAGGGATCCAGCCGGTTGCCAAGACTACAGCACCGTATTTTTCCCCATCAGGGTTGTCTTCAGTATATTTTTGAAGACCATCGTTGGGATCTTCCTTCTCACCTTTATCGATAAGCTCTTGCTCATCTACCGTTACCTTATCGGGTGCATCCCATTCGGTTTTAGAACCAGCTTCTTTCAATGTTACTGTGAAATTACCAGGGGAACCGGAAATTCTAGCAACTTCGGTGGAAACTTTAATGGTAATATTGGACTCACCTTCTACAGCCGAGATAAGATCTCCAATGGAAGGAGTTTCCATTTCTGCATAGGGATAAGAAGTGGGAAACTGTTTTCTCCAACCTAAACTTTTTCAACCGAGTTTTTCGGCTTTTTCAACTACAGTTACTTCGTAGCCTGCTTTAGCAGCTTCCTTGGCAGCAGTCATTCCTGCGATACCACCACCCATTACCAGAATCTTCTTGTGCAAAGTTTCCAGTTGGTAGGGTTCAGGCATCTCTGTCTTCATTGCCCGGGTAGCAGCCATACGTACATTATCGGCTCCGAGTTCTTGAAGAAACTCATCAACCTCATCACCCTCTTTCTCCTCGGCAATCCAAGCTACTTGTTCACGCAAGTTGCCGCGAACGGTGATGGTCTGCTCACCAAAATCGAATTCATTATTCATAACTCGTGGAGAACAGGCACATACGCATATAACGTTAACGCCATTATCAGCGATGTCTTTTTCTATGTGTGCTCTACCTTCCGCACCGCACAGACAAGCGTGGTCCTGCATTTCAATGCCGATTTCGGACCCTGCACTCTTCAAATCATCAAGATCGAGTACATCTCCAATTCCACAGCCCGTACAGATATATCCACCATATACTTTATCCATTGACCTTTCCTCCTACTTAGCGATCTGTATTGCTTTAAGGGCTGCCGCCGTAGATGATTGGGCAGTGGTATAAACATCCATGGCCGATTTTGCACAACCGGCTCCAATCATACCTTTATCGGCATCGGATACCACAAAACCATTACCGTCCATGGATACTCCCAACACTTTACCCTGCTCACCCAAGGCCGGTTGCATACCGGTGGCGAGAACGGCCATATCTACTTTTTGTTGGATCTTGGCACCGGTAACGGCATTTTCAGCAACTACGGTTACCCCACCATCATCCTCAGCAATAATATCCGCTACTTTTCCTTTTATAAAAGTAGCTTTCTCATCACCCATGAGTTTATCTCGGAAATGTTCATATTTCCCAGGAGATCTCAGATCAATATAGAAAACATAAATTTGAGCATCAGGATATTGTTCACGTACATAAGTCATGTGCTTTAACGAGGCCATGCAACAAATGTAGGAACAATATTCGAGATGATTTTCATCACGTGATCCGGCACATTGTACAAAAGCAATAGATTCAGGCTCTTTACTATCTCCAGGACGAACAATTTTACCCTGAGTAGGTCCATTAGGTGCAGCCAGTCTCTCCATCATCATATTACTGATGATCGCATCTGATTTGGAAAAATTGAGATTGTCCATTTTGTTGGCATCATAAGGATTCCAACCGGTTGACCAAACAATTGATGCAACATTAACCGTACGGGTTTCTGGTTGCATATCAGGATCTACAGCATCATATTTACATGCTGCCTTAACTGCCTCAAGACAATCTGCTCCACAGGCATCTTTTTCCAATACATAACGTCTCGGAAAAGCCATTTCATGGGGCAAATGAATTGCTGTAGTCTTATTCATACCAAAGTTGAATTCATTATCAACTTCCACAGTGCATGCTGCTTCACAATCACCGCAAGCGGTACAATTGGAATTAACATAACGTGGAGCGGTTTCAAGTTGCACTTCATAATTTCCGGGGCCGCCGCTTACCGACTTAACCGTAGTCATGGTGTGAACCCGAACACGTCGGTTTTCTTTAATCCTTTTAAAATTAATCTCCAGTCCGCACGTGGGCGGACATAATTTCGGAAAATACTGATTGAGTTGTGCTACTCTTCCCCCTAAGTAAGGGTTTTTATCGATAATAAATACGTCATTACCGACCTCAGCAGCCTCTAAAGCGGCGGTCAAGCCACTTATTCCGCCACCGACAACCAGTACCGCTCCTGTTCCCGCAGTATCGTTCATGCCAATCCTCCATTAAGCTGGTATTGATGAAAGCTTATTTCTGGCTCAAATGGCCCGAAGCTAAACTTTCTTCGGGTCATCAGAAACAAAAATAAAGTGATAATATGAAAAATCTCCAGACACACGAAGGCGCCTGGAGATTTTTATATCACCTTACTAAGTAGGGTGTACTACTAGATCCACGGGTCTGTTTCTACGATGTTGATACACTCAACTTTCTCGCATTTCCATTCCTGAGTCTTGGGATCGAAAGTGGAGTTAACAAATGCTTTCCAGTTTTCGTCATCAACAGTCGGGTAATCAGAGCGATAATAGAAGCCCGGATAACGAGATTCCTTACGGAACTCGATGTGGCGAATGTGAGTCTCAACACACCAAATGCGGTGGTAGTTCTCCCAAGCGCGCAGCAACTCATGCAAGTCACCAGCTGCCATCTTAGCTGCATCTTCACGAAGCATTTCGAGAAGATCCAAACAGATATTCAGCAGTTTACCAGAGGTCATGTAGTATGTCGCAACACCACCACCATATTCATCGGTGGCTTTCATGAGACGCATCATGAGACCTGCAGGTTTGCAGTAGTTAGGGTTAACATCGGCAGCAGTACTAGCACCTGAATGCTCGTGGTACAATTTAACCGGTGCGTATACTTCATCAGCCAACTCTTGAGCGGTTTGAGCCAACTCAGGAGTGAAGTCAGCATTGTCACGGCAGTATTTAACCATCTGCTTAGCAACAATACGTCCTTCAGCATGTGATCCTGAAGAGAACTTATGACCGGAGGCCCCAACACCATCACCAGCAGTAAACAGTCCGTTTACGGTGGTCATGCGGTTATAGCCCCATTTATACTGATGAGAACGAGGACCGTCTACTGCAGGAACCCAATCTTCCTCAGGACCGGAGGTCCAGATACCACAACAACCAGAGTGAGATCCCAGCATGTAGGGTTCGGTTGGCATAATCTCGGAACCAACTTTCTCAGGCTCGATGTTCGCACCAGCCCAGAGACCAGCTTGACCAACAGACATATCCAAGAAATCTTCCCAAGCTTCTGACTCAAGATGTTTCCAGAATTTTTTAACATTCTTCTCATCCATGCCAGCTTCACGTCTCTCATCCAAGAAAGCGTTAAGAGCAACATCGGTAGCCATGTAGATCGGTCCACGACCTTCTTTCAGCTCGTTGAGCATCAAGTGGTTACGCAGACAGGTAGGAGTAACTGCAGATGCGCCGTAAGGCATGAATTTTCCAAGCTCATCTTTTACAGAATCGCTATTGGCATAGAACTCACCCAAACCATTTTGTACTTTGGCTTTGAACAGAAGGAACCATGCACCAACCGGTCCGTAACCATCTTTGAAACGAGCAGGGGTGAAACGGTTTTCCATCATGGTCAGAGTAGCACCAACCTGAGCACACATGGTGTAGGTGGAACCAGCATTCCATACTGGGTACCAAGCGCGACCTTTACCCTCACCGGTAGACCGGGGACGGAAAATGTTAACAGCGCCACCACAAGCAACCAAAGAGGTCTTGCAGGTGAAAACGTGAACTTTGTTTTCACGAGTAGAGAAACCTACTGCACCAGCAATGGTGTTCTCTTTATTTTTATCAAGAAGCATCTTAACGATGAAGATACGCTCCATGATATTCTCTTCGCCCAATGCTTTTTTAGCAGGCTCAGCAACGATGCACTTATAAGACTCACCGTTGATCATGATCTGCCATTTACCGGTACGAACCGGGGT
>JAOTSI010000387.1 GCA_029865005.1 Desulfobulbaceae bacterium | reverse complement strand
TGCCGGGCTGAACTAGAAAGAGGAACATTTGGTCTCTCCTTGGCGGCCATGTCCAAAAACGTGGACTTAAAAATCGGAGAGAGTGCCTTTACAGGCACCAGATAATCGTCGCCAGAACGGTGCCAAGTTTTCCCCTATATATTTAAAGCATCTCAGGGAACCAGGCAATGGACGTGGGGATGATAGATTAATAAATATTATTCGCCTGTCCCTATGTTTTCTATGTTTTCGCTTTTTTATGGCTCCACTATTTTTCAAAATACTTAACAGATTGTATTTCAAAATGAAGAATTAAATTTATGATTGAATGTTCATTCATAAATTGTTAATGATTCTTAAGTGTATTTTCAAACTTTAAGCAGAATTATGAAACCGTGCACTAGTGTAACAATATGTTATCTTGTGTTTTATCTTATACAATATTTTTCAAGGAGAAAAAATGGCTAAGAAATTAACAAAAAGTCAAATCGTATCAATTCTAGGACTTGGTTTTTTGGTTGGTGCCACTTCGGCCCAGGCTTCCACCGTTGGTAATCCTACGGCAACAACGCCCAGCGGCGCTTTTCAAATCGGCCTTGATATTGAAAGCCACGAACGTGATTATACTGATGATGATAATTTCACGAGTACGGCAGAATCTAACCGCTATCAAGCCAGGGCCGCCTTTGGCATTACTAGTAATATAGAGCTGTTCGTTAAAGGCGGTATGGCATCTTTGACGTCTGATGATATGGATCAGGATTTAGACGACGGCGCTGTTTTTGGCGGCGGTATCAAGGCAACCGTTTTAGATTCCGGTAAGTTAAAAGTAGGGGTGGTTGCTCAAGTCCTTTCTCAAACAAACGAGTATAGTGAAACTACGTCAGGGTACTATGCAGGTTATTATGCAAACGTGGACTATACCGTTGAAGTATCTCTCTTAGAAACCGAATTAGCACTGGGAGCTTCCTACCAGGCAGGAGATAGATTCACCCCTTATGCCGGTATTATGTATTCAAATGTGGACGTTGATTTAGATGAGACTATGAATGTAACCGTTCCCGGTTACGGGTCTACCTCAAATAGTGGTAGTGCTTCTGCAGAATCAGCTGACAATTTTGGTGTTTTCGTCGGTACCGACATACATATTACTGATGCTTTTGGCATTAGTATTGAAGGAAGATTCGTTCACGAGTCATCCTTTTCAGCGTTGGCTAATTTTACCCTATAATTAGTATGATATAAAAAAAGGTGGGGAGTTTAAGGCGAGAAAAGCCTTGAAGTTCGCACCTTTTTACTTCTCCCTCTTTCAAATAACGCGTTGCCCTTTTACATTTTAAGCCATTTATCTGTCACTAGAATATTTCGCCTGTCCCCTGGTTTCGTCCCCTGGTCTCCCTATAAAATTCCTTCAGTTGGTGTTACGAATCAAAACTTTGAATATATCGAAAAAGCTTAAGGAGCGGGCAAAGATTATTTGTCCGGCATGTAAGGCAACCATGGAAATCCTCATAACGAGAATACGTAAAACTTATATAGCAACAGTCAGCTATGTAGGATAAGGGTCGCGGAAAATAATAAATATCCCAAAATGGCGCAGGATTTTTAGTCGTCTTCAAGAAGAGGTAACAGGCGCATAGCAGCGTTATGTAACTGTTGCCTTGACAAAGAAGACGGCTAAAAAGACAAGCCAGATACTAGAATATAATTTTTAAAAATCGATTCACTCGGTAATGGAGAAGTGCGTCTAAAAAACGGCAATTTTGTCTATTTTTCCCTTACCTTATTTGAAATGCCAATAAATATGATTGAGTCTATCTATGGAAGTTTTAACCTGCCCCTCTAAAACCTGATCAGGGTACTCCGTCCCAAAAAGCTATTTTCTGTATTATATGAATACCGGGCTCGTCTAACAAACGGTTCAGATTGTGGCTCGCTGCGCTCACAAAATCTAACTATATTCGTTCGGCTTTGTCGTTATTTTATTTGCTAAACCGACATGTTAAGCTGGCACAAGATGGTGCCCATTAGCTTGACGTAAATGAACTTTGACTTCTTTTTCGATTTGTCTTCCAAAATTACTGCGAGCAACTTTCATATTGTACCGTACTTGCAAATTAAGCCAAAATTCAGGCTCGATACCGAAATACTTACCTAGCCGCAAAGCGGTATCTGCGGTGATTTCTCTTTTGCCATGAATTATTTGGCTTATTCTGTTTGCTGGGACTTTAATGTCTCTTGCCAATTGATTTTGACTGATTTCCATTGGTTTAAGAAATTCTTCCAATAAAACATCGCCTGGCGTAATGGGAGATAATTTTTTTGCCATTGCTTCACCCCTTATGATAATCAACGATTTCAACATGGTAGACGTTTTCCCCTCTCCAAACGAAGCAAATCCGCCATTGATCATTGATCCTTATACTGTTTTGCCCTTTACGATTCCCTTTCAGTTGTTAAAGCCTGTTTCCGGGAGGTACCCTCAAGCTTTCCAGGGATACTGCAGCATTCAATATATCGAGTTTAATCCGAACAACTCTCGATATGCTCCTGAATTGGTTGACACTGATATTATCAAATAGCTTCTCGGTATTTTTACATTTAAATGATTTTGTCATAATTACATGATATGACGCATTACGTAACACGTCAACTTCATTTTCCAACCGAACGACCTGAATATGAGGCTGGTCAGGTGCTGCCAGTAACAATGCGAGATTATTCCAGTCCGCCTTAATTTAATTGTGTACGCCCGACATGGGCGTGAGCTTATGGGGTTCAAGTCCCCTGTAAGTATTCATATGCTAGTTAAATATTCTTGCAATAATTACTAGCCGAAGGCAATGGCGTCGTCACAGGCGGGGTCTGAGGTAAGCCATAGTGCAGGTAAGCGAGGTGCGAGACTCCGAAGATGTGGGCCGACGGACAGAAACGTCATATAAGGCCGAGTCCCTGGGTAAGACAGCACAACATGTCAAAGCCCGAGGAACAAAGGATACGGTAAATGGCGCGGTAGTGCATCGGAAGTTCACGTTCTTATTCGGGTAGACCTGCTTACCATGCAACATATTTTTTGTTTTCAGTGTAACTACCGGAGGGGGCCACCGGTACCCAAATGTCCCGGCACAGGTGATAGGGCGCTCCGCCTCGTCTGTAAGATACGAACAGAAGATGAGAAGACAGAAAGCAATATGTACAGCGCCATACAAAGTAATTCGCATGGTGAGAAAGCAGGAGTCAGCAGAGGTCATAGTAGCCCAACGTCGGGAGTAATGTCCCGGATATGGTAAAGGACCGAACATTAAGAAGAGAAATATGTTACCAAAGCACCTCGAGCGTACGGTGAATTCGAATGGAGGAGTAGTGTACGGGCGTGCCGTGGAAGAACAGTTGTCGGAAGATCAACTACTGGAACGTATTCTGTCAACAAAGAACATAAGTTGTGTTTGGGATCGTGTGCGCGTCAATAAGGACGATCCTGGAATCGACGGGATAACCGTTGAGGAGTTCCCGCTCACTTTTCGTGAGTGTTGGCCGAAAATACGTGAAACCCTTTTCGAAGGAATTTACGTTCCTTCTCCGGTCCTCAGGGTTGAAATACCGAAGTCGGATGGTGGAAGCCGTCCGCTTGGTATACCAACCGTGCTGGATCGAGTTATACAGCAGGAAATCGCCTTGGCCATCGGACCAATATTTTTCGCCTGTCCCCAGCTTTTCTAAGTTTTTTGAAGCATAATTATTTGGTAGATGAAATTGTATTAGATGTCACGTGTTTTCCTGGAACAACGCTCTAGTTTCCATTTGGTTTTGTTACAGTTTACTCCATGAGTCGCTTTAGAGAATAGATACTTGTCATGCCGTTAATTTGTTGTGGCTTTTTTTCATTGGCTGAATAAAAAATGTCTTTGAATTGTCCATAAATACGGTCGACGAATTCTTTGGACCCGATGATGCCACCGTCGATAAAATAGCGACAACGGTAGCGGAAACGATCTCTTTGGTTAACTGGTAGGGGCTTGTTATTATCAAGGGTTCCAATTCCGCCCTTATGGTGGACATAGGCTCGATAGTGGGCAAGACGTTGAGCAGCGCCTTTCATTCCAAACTCTCGGAGGCCGAAATCCAAGGAAAGTAGATCGTTTTTGTTGTTTGTTTGTAGGTGGTAGCCTAATGAGCACCAACGGTAGTCTTCAGGCTGCTCCACCAAACCTGCGCGTACCGGATTGAGATCAATATAAGCCAGACAGTTAATCAGAGTTTCTCCGTTATCAACAAT